>NZ_JAGWCX010000028.1:0-49382 GCF_020657775.1 Clostridioides sp. ZZV14-6345
AATGAGTCCGATTGAATATCGAACTCATTCCGCGTAAAGATAGCCTTTTTTAAGGCTGTCTACTTGACAGGGACATATCCAATTTTGAAACAGCCTATTTTTAATTTAAATAAAAATATTAAGGTTAAACTATTTAAATGCAGTAATAATCCCATTATCGTGTAAATTTTTTATGATTGTAGCTGCGATAGGAAATCCAAATAATCCAGCGATTCCAAATAGTTGAGCTCCGACAAACATGCACATTAAAGTTATTAAAGGATAAAGACCAATTTGGTGTCCTACTACTTTTGGTTCTAATATTTGTCTAACAACAGTTATAATGATGTATACTATTAAAAGCCCTATTGATAAGTGGATATTTCCATTAATTAATGAAATAATCATCCAAGGTGTCAAAATACTTCCTGTACCTAAAACTGGTAAAATATCAACAAGTGCTATGATGACAGCTATAATAAATGCATTTTCGACTCTTAGGAGATTAAGTCCAATAAGTAGTTCTATAAATGTTACAGATAGTAGTATTGCATAGGCCTTTAGCAGTTTTAAAAGAGCATTAATACTACTATTTTTTATATTTATTATCATCAATTGACTTTTTTCTGGAAATTGTTTTAAGATGAAGTTTACTATTTTTTGATAGTCAAAAGTAAAGAAAAAAGAAGCAATTAAAGTAATAATAAGTTTTAACATAAATGCAGGTGTTTTACTTGCAATACTTGCAATAGCATTGAGTGCATTTGTTGAAACAGAAGCTACTAAAGACATCATAGATTGACTTATATTATCCCAACCAAGTATCAACGCTAGGTTAATATTAGGTGTACTAGCATCTATCTTTGAAAATAAAGTGTTTAGTGTTGGTTGTATGCTTGATTTATATATTTCGGGAAGCCTAAAAAATATGTCACTTACACTTGCAAATATCTTTACACCAAAACTAACTAATAAAAATATACACAATCCATAAAAGGTTAAAAGTATTACTACTGAAATAAATGTACGATTTAACTTTGTATTATTTGTAATAAGTCTTATAATAGGTCTTAAGATGGATGCAATGATAAAACTGATTACAAAAGGCATTAACAATGGTAATAAGAATTTTAGTACAATATATACAATACTTGCTATTAAAACTACATATGTAAATTTAATTATAAAATTCTTTTGCTTTTGAATGTCCATAATATAAAACCTCCAATGTATTTGATATTATTCTAAATATGGTCTTTTTTACATAAAATATACTACTGTATATTGATTATAAACTATAAAGCTTCTACAAAGTAAGTAAATTATGTAAAATTTAGGTTAATTTTGTATAAGGATATACTTTTAAATTTTACAATTACTAATCAAATACTAAAAAATATTTTAAATAAAGAACATAAAATTGTGATAAAATTAATTTATCGATGTTTAAGAAAAGTATAATAGATAGTTTTTAAGAGGTGGTAATATGAAAAATTTTAGAGATTTAGGTGGAAATAAAACAGAAGATGGTAGGACTGTAAAGAGAGGTTTATTCTATAGGTCTGCAAAATTATCAAATCTAAGTAAAAATGATATAAAGACTTTAAAAGAGTTAAATATTAAATATATATTTGATTATAGAAGTGACGAAGAAGCTCGTAAACATCCATCAACAGTAATATCAAGTATAAAAAATATAAGAATTCCAGCTATGAGAGAGCTAGAAGAATCAGAAGGTAGTTTTGGCTCTATTGAAGATATGATTGATAGTCTGTTTGAAAAAGATGGTGCATTTAATATGTTAAATAATAGTTACTATAATCTACCTATAAACAATCCATCATATAAAAAACTAGTAGAACTTATAAAAGACTATTCTAATTTACCAATATTAAATCATTGCACAGCTGGTAAGGATAGAACTGGTGTAGGGAGTGCTATAATTCTTATGATTTTAGGTGTATCAAGAGAGAACATAATGAAAGATTATCTAAAAAGTAACGATTTTGCAGATAAAGAGATAGAGCGATTTATAGAATATAAGCCTAAATTTAAGGGAATTCCAAAAGAAAATTTAAAATATATATTTGGTGTAAATGAAGAGTATATGAAAACTGCGTTTAGAAGAATTGATGAAGAATACAACAGTGTAGAAGCATATTTATATGGAGAATTTAATTTAGATAAAGAAGAAATAAAAAAATTAAGAAATCAATATCTAGAGTAAAAGGTGATTTTATGAGTTTAAATATAACAGCAAGGCAGATAAATATAATAAAAATACTGTTAAATTCAAATGATACAATTAGTGGTCTTGCCTTAAGTCAAGAGATAGGATGCTCTTCAAAAACTATACAAAATGAAATAAAGGATATTAATAAACAACTTAGAAATAGTAAAATTTTGTCAATAAGAGGAGTTGGTTATAAACTAGAGGGAAGTTTTGATGAGGTGAATCTAAATAGTAATCTCTATGATGATGTAGATAGAGTAGAATATATAATCAGAAAAGTATTAACATTAAGTAATGAAGAAAAAAATACTATAAGGCTTGAAGATTTAGCCGATTCTATGTATGTAAGTGTTTCAACAGTAAAAAATGATTTAAAAGAAGTAAAAAGATTGTTGGAAAGGTATTCAATTTCAGTTAAATCTAAACATAAACAAGGTATATGTGTTTCAGAAAGTGAAGATAAGATATTAAATTGTATAGTTGATTTAAGCAATAAGAGAGATAATCAGTTGAGTCTAAGTGATTTTTTAAATGATGATATAAAGGAAAAAAAATTAATAATAAAAAAAATATTATTAGACATATTAAATGAAAATGGATTGGTATTAACTGATATAGAATTTAAAAACGTGTTAAATAATATATTAGTTATGTTAAGCAGACATAAGTATGATGAAAAAGAATTTATAGAGAATTATGTAGAAAATTATAGGAATAAGAGAAGCTCAATTCTAGAAAATGAACAAAACAAAGAAATTATAATAAATTCAATAAAAACGTTTTGTAAAAATTTAAAACTAGCTACATCAATAGATATAAGTAATGATAAGGTATTTGAGGAATTTTTATATAAGCATATTAGTAGTTTATGTAAAAAAATAAAGCTAGGCATAAATCAATCATCTATAATAGCTCAAGATATAAAAATAAAATATCCATTTGCTTTTGAACTAGCTAATATAGCTAAAAAGACAATAGAAAAAGATTTGAAGATAGAAATTAATGAAGATGAAGTTGCAAACATAGCTCTTCATATAGGTGGAGCAGTTGAAAGAGCATCTTATAATAACAAAGATAAGGTTTTCAAAACCATAATAGTTTGTACTTCAGGTATAGGCACATCAATGCTAATAAAAGCTAAATTAGAAAATATATTTAAAGAAAAACTAGAAATATTAAAGATTATTCCTTCATATTTAGTTGAATATATAAGAGTTATTGATGTTGATTTTGTAATATCCACTATTCCTATTGAAATAGGTGATATACCAGTAATAAATATATCTCCAATTTTAAGTGAGAAAGAAGTTAAATTAATTGAGAAATATATAGAAACAGGGACTATATATCTAGATTTAGATATAAAAAATCTGTTTGATAGTGAGCTATTTTTTACTGATTTGGATTTTAAAAGTAAAGAAGAAGTTATAGATTTTATGGCGAGTAAACTTGTACAAAAGGGTTATATAGATGAGGATATGAAAAATTCTTACTTTGAAAGAGAAAAAATAGCTACAACAGAAATAGGAAATATGGTAACTATACCACATGGAGCTATTGGAAAGGTTTTTAATAATAAAATAGCAATTGGTATATTGAAGAAGCCTATTGCTTGGGAAATATCAGATGTCCGTTTAATAATAATGTTAGCACTCGATAAGGACAAAATATTAGATTATGAAGTAATATTTTCAAATATATATAAGAGAGTAGATTCTATAGCAAAAGTTATAAGCATATGTGAAAATAGTAGCTTTGAAAAGTTTGTAAGTCTATTTAAGTAAGCTACATTATAGTATATAGTACTGTATATACACTTGCAAATTTGGATAATATAAAACTAAATAAAATAAAATTGATAAATTTCTCTTTTAATTAAGAGAAATTTTTTGACTTTCAAGGATATTAATATGAAGTTAAGATATAAGCATAAGGTGAATAAATAAAAAAGAGGTGGCAAGATGATTTATACAGTAACATTAAATCCATCAATAGATTATATAGTTAAACTAGATGAACTAAAGACAGGAAGTACAAATCGTGTAAATGAAGAATACGTTTATCCAGGAGGAAAAGGTATAAATGTATCTCGTATACTTAAAGAACTTGGAAATGATAATACATCTTTAGGTTTTATAAGTGGTTTTACTGGAGAATATATAATAAAAACATTAGAAGAAAAAAATTTGAAGACAGACTTTATAAAACTAAAAAATGGTTTTTCAAGGATAAATATAAAAATAAAAGAGTCAGAGGAAACTGAGATTAATGGGCAAGGTCCCAATATAGGTGATGAAGATATTGATATTTTATATAAAAAACTTGATAAGCTAAATCAAGATGATATTTTAATCTTGGCAGGAAGTATCCCATCTACTTTAGATGAAAAACTATATGAAAATATAATGTCTAGATTAGAAGAAAAGAATATAAAAGTTGTAGTTGATGCAACTAAAAATCTTCTTCTTAATGTTTTAAAGTACAAACCTTTTCTAATTAAGCCTAATAACGATGAATTAGAAGAAATGTTTGGTGTTAAATTAAATTCAAACGAAGATATAGTGAAATATGCTAAAAAATTAAAGAAAATGGGAGCTATAAATGTTTTAGTATCAATGGGTAAAGATGGAGCATTGCTGATTACAGAAGAAGATGAGGTACTCATAAGTAATGTGCCTAGAGGAAAGGTTAAAAATTCTGTAGGAGCAGGTGATTCAATGGTAGCAGGATTTATATCTGGATATTTAAATACTGGAAAATATGATTATGCTCTTAAATTGGGAGCAGCTTCAGGAAGTGCAACTGCTTTTTCGTATGACTTAGCCAAAAGAGAATATATTGATGAATTGATAAATGAAATATCTATAAACAAGTTTTAAAATATTAAAAAATATATAGAAAGGTAATTAGTATTTATGAAAATTATAGATTTATTAGATGAAAAATCAATTAAATTAAATTTAAAATCAAAACACAAGTCAGAAGCAATAGAAGAATTAGTAGATTTAGTTGCAAATAGTGGAAATTTAAATGATAAAGAAAACTATAAAAAAGCAATTTTAGCTCGTGAAGAAATGAGCACAACAGGAATTGGAGAAGGTGTAGCTATTCCTCATGCTAAGAATTCATCAGTTACTAAAGCTTGTATAGCAGCAGCTGTGTCAAAAGAAGGTATAGATTATGAGTCATTTGATGGAAGCTTATCAAATCTATTTTTTATGATAGCTGCACCAGATGGAGCTAACAATACTCATCTTGAAGTGCTATCAAGATTATCTACAATACTTATGGATGAAGACTTTAGAAAGAAACTTATAAATTCAACTTCTGAAAAAGAGTTTAAAGAAATAATAGATAAAAAGGAAAGAGAAAAATTTAGTGAAGAATATCAAGACGAAGAAGCCAGTAAGAAAAATATAGTAAATGCTAAAGAGAATGATATTAATAAGTATCCTCAAGTATTGGCAGTGACAGCATGTCCAACTGGAATAGCACATACATTTATGGCAGCTGAAAGTTTAAATAAAATGGCTGAAAGTAAAGGTGTATCAATAAAAGTAGAAACTAATGGTTCAGCAGGTGTTAAAAATAAGCTTACAAAAGATGAAATAAAAAATGCAACATGTATAATAGTGGCGGCAGATAAAAATGTTGAGATGGCTAGATTTAATGGCAAAAAAGTCATAAAGACTAAGGTAGCTGATGGCATACACAAAGCGGAAGAACTTATAGATAAAGCTGTAAATGGAGATGCTCCAATTTATCACGGAGGAGAAGGAAGTCACAACGAATCAAATGATGAAAGTGAAAGTGGATTTAGAAAAGTATACAAACACCTAATGAATGGTGTATCCAATATGCTACCATTTGTTATTGGTGGAGGGATACTTATAGCCATAGCATTTTTACTTGATGACTATTCTATTAATCCTTCAAACTTTGGTTCAAATACGCCAATAGCAGCGTTTTTTAAAGGGATAGGAGATAAAGCTTTTGGATTTATGTTACCTGTACTTGCTGGATATATAGCGTATTCTATATCTGATAGACCAGCCTTTGTTGTAGGTTTTGTAGGAGGAGCTCTTGCAGGTGATGGTGGTTCAGGTTTTTTAGGTGCATTACTAGCAGGTTTTATAGCAGGTTATTTAGTAGAAGGACTTAAAAAAATATTTAGTGTATTACCAGCTTCATTGGAAGGAATAAAACCAGTACTATTATATCCTTTACTTGGAACACTTTTGATGGGGATTATAATGACATTTTTAGTAATACCTCCAGTTACAGCAATTAATAATGCAATGGTTGGATTTTTAAATGGTTTAGGTGGAACTTCAAAAATAGTTTTAGGATTGGTATTAGGTGGAATGATGGCTGTGGATATGGGTGGACCTGTAAATAAAGCAGCATATGTATTTGGGGTTGCATCACTTGAATCAGGGCAGTTTGAAATAATGGCAGCAGTAATGGCTGGTGGCATGGTTCCACCACTTGCTATAGCTCTTGCAACTACATTTTTTAAGAATAGATTTACAAAAGAAGAAAGAGATTCTGGTAAAGTTAACTATGTAATGGGGTTATCATTTGTTACTGAAGGAGCTATACCTTTTGCAGCAGGAGACCCGCTTCATGTTATTCCAGCATGTGTTGGGGGTTCAGCAGTGGCAGGAGCACTTAGTATGTTGTTTAATTCAGCTCTTCGTGCACCTCATGGAGGAGTATTTGTTATACCAGTAGTTACTCATCCACTTGGATATATATTAGCTATAGCTATAGGTGCTGTGGTTGGAATGATGCTTTTGGCATTACTTAAAAAACCATTAAATCAAGAAGTATAGTAATTAAAGGATATTCAAGAACTTAAAATATGATGTTTTATAAAAATTAATATATTGATGAATTATTTTAAAATAAGGATTTTATGAGGCTGTTATATAACGATTTGTAATTGTTATCTTGACAGTCTTTTATTTTTATATAAGTAAAATAAGTGTGTTTTGCTTGATTTGTATTTAAATTGTTTTTAAGTTAGAATATAAAGAAAATTATATATTATTTTAATATTCACTCGAACTAGAAAATAATATTTGTTGTATTTTTTTGTATATAAAAATATATTGTAATATTAAAAAAATAATAGTAAACTAATTGCATAAAAATGATTTTTATATAAATTTTAAATAGAAGAATAAATTTCTAACGAAATTGGATATTTTTTCTGTAAATACATATTCAAAAAAAGAATTATAAGAGTTTAGTCAGCAGTCGTGTAAGTAATAAGGACTTTATAAATATATAGAAATATAATGATATGAGTATAAGTAGAAAAATTTTATGATTTTTACAGTTATTTTTTATAAAAAAGGGAGGTTATGTTTGTTGAATTTACAATCAAAATGGGTAAACTTTTTAAAGCCAACATATGTCAGTGATGAAATAAAAAGAAAAAAACTACAAGTTATAATATTTTTTTCTATAACTTATGGTTTATCTTATTCACTAGGTTTATTAGCAATATGTTTTAATCATTTAATAGATTCAGAAATTTTAGCTCAATTTATGATGATATTGCCATTATCTTCAGTTTCTATTGCAAAATTTTACACAGAGGGAAGAAATAATGATAAATATAATTTCTATTCATCAGTAATATTATTTTTTATTATTTACTTTTTTATATTTATTATTGAATCATTAAAGTTAATAAGTATTAATCAATTTCAATTAATGTATTTTATGTTAATTTTAATAAGTAGTTTATGTGTTATTGTTTATTCTTATAAAATAACAAGTTTATATATTTTTAAAAATTTTAAGATAGGTATTTTGCTAGTTTTTTACTTTTTATTTTCTCAAATTATTTTTGGATTAATAATAAGTGATAATCAATTTGATTATAAGAATTTCTTGAATTATATTCTTCTTCCTATAATATCATTAGTATACATTTATCCTTTTTTATGTGAAGAGTATGGTTGGAGATCTTTTTTGCAAAGTATTTTATTTGATAGATTTGGTAAAAAAATAGGTATTGTAATGGTAGGCACTTGTTGGAGTTTATGGCACTTACCTTTACAATTTACACTATATAGTCCTCAAACTCCAATAATTGGAGCTATAGCCCATTTGATATATGGTATTGGACTTTCTATATTTTTAGGTTATGTTTATATGAAAACTAAGAACATATGGTTTTGCTCTATAATGCATGTTCTAATTAATAGCTTAGGATTAATTTTCAATGATTCTGAAATAATTATTAATTACCATAGTATTATACAAAGATTGATATTTATGCTATTATTTTATACTCCTTTTCTATTTACAAAAGAATATAAGTAAGAATTACAATTAATTTATATAAAATAAATTTTTAAGTAAATATTTTTATAGAGAGATTGTTATATTACACATCAAAAAAATATTAAACGAACTAAATCAATAAAAGAGTTGGTGGCTAACAATTTATAATTGTTAGCACAACATCATCTTATGTATTGAAATCTAAAATATCCTCATTTTTACTTAGCATAAATACTATTGATTAAGAAAATAATATAGAAATTATAAATATATATAAGTTTAGTCTGGTGTATAAAACAAGAAAACTAAGTGATTTTTAATTTAGCTTTTTATTAAGCTTATTTTTTATACTATTTATAATAAATAAACTCCATGATGGGAAAACTATTATTATTTAACATGTAAAGGAGTATTTTAAATGAATGAATCATATTGGTTTTTAAATTCAAGTCCAAAAGAATATAAAAAATTAGGTGAAAATATAAAAACAGAGTGTCTTATAGTCGGTGGTGGAATAACTGGATTGACAACTGCATATTTATTAGCAAAAGAAGGTAAAAAAGTGGTACTTGTTGAAGCTGATAAAATAGGATATGGAACTTCAGGAAGAAATACTGGTAAGGTAACTTGTCAGCATGATATATTTTACTCTAAGATAGAGAAAAAATATGGATTAGATAAAGCAAAATCATATTATAATGCAAATAATGAAGCTTTAAATTTAGTTGAGCAAATAATAGAAGAAAATAATATAAATTGTGATTTTAAAAGGGAAATTTCTTTTGTATTTACAGAAAAAGAGGATACTATAAAGGACATTAAAGATGAATATCGTACATGTAAGAAAATAGGAATAGATTGTGAATACCATGAAACTGTAGAAAATATTCCATTGGATATAAAGGGGGCTATTAGTTTTACTAATCAAGGTCAATTTAATCCAAAGAAATATATTGATGGATTGGCAAAAATAGCAGTAAGTTTAGGGCTAGAAATATATGAAAATACGCCAGTAGTAGACTTAGAAAAAGGCAAAATATGTAGAGTTAAGACAAGAGGAAATAATATAATAGAAGCTGAAAATGTTATAATTTCATCTCATAGTCCATGGTATGATGGATTGAATTTTTATTTTGCAAAAGAATATGCAGAGCGTGCTTACTTAATGGCTGCAGTTTTGGAAAATAAATTAGCAGATGGTATGTTTATAAGTATAGATGACCCAGCAATAACTTTTAGACAATATAATGATGGAAGTGAGAATTTACTGATTTTTGGAGGAGGAGACCATAAAGTTGGTCAGGGAGGAACTGAAAAAGAAATATTTGAGGACCTAGAGAATTATGGAAAAAAGGTCTTTAAGGTAAAAGATTTTAAGGGTAAATGGTCAGCTCAAGATAATATGAGTTTTGATAATGTTCCTTATATAGGTTATATAAATAAAAGAGAAGACAATATTTATGTGGCTACAGGGTTCTCTAAGTGGGGAATTACTAATGGAACTGCTGCTGGAATAATAATAAAAGATTTGATAATAAATAATAATTCTGAGTATAAAGATACTTTTAATCCATCGAGATTGGGTAGTTATTTTTCGAAAGATTTTATAAAGGAAAATGCAAATGTAGCAATAAATTATGTAAGTGGAAAATTAAAAATAGGTAGTGGAGATATGCCTAAAAATAATGGAGAAGGAAAGATTGTCAACATTGATGGAAAGAGATATGGTGTGTATAAGGATGATAAAGGTGATTTTTATATTGTAGATACTACATGTACTCATTTAGGATGTGAACTTAATTTTAATAGTGAAGAAAAAACATGGGATTGTCCGTGTCATGGTTCTAGATTCGACTATAAGGGGAATATACTTGAAGGACCAGCTCTTAAGCCATTAAAACTTTATGGGCATGGTGACAATGATGTTAACCCTAAATTATTATAAATTTGTTTTAGAAAGGTAAAGCGTGTATGAATAAACTCTTAAAACCAATAACCATACTACTATATATAGTTTATATTTTTTCTGCTATATTTTTTGCAATAAATAGGGCGTTTGGAAGTGTAGGATTAGTAGCGATTAGTTTAATTGGTACTTTTATATTGAGTTTTATAAATAAACAAAATGAGAAATTATTAAGTAAAGAATTGTATATAGTTCTTGCTTTATTTATAATGTTTTCATCATTACTAGGTACTTGTTTTAATTTTTATGATATAAATTACTATGATGATTTTTTACATTTATGGTCAGGTGTCATATCTTGTCTTGTGGCATTTTCTATGATTAAATATTTCTATATACAAAGAGATATAAGTAAAATGAGTAAAGTATTTTTAGTTATATTTATATTCATGTTTAGCATGGGAGTAGCAAGTTTATGGGAAATAGGTGAATTTTTAATGGATACTTTTATTGGTACTACTACACAAGCTGGAGGATTAGAAGATACTATGATTGATATGGTAGATGCTTTAATAGGTACAACTATAACTATTCCTTTTATAGTAAAAAAATCTAGTATATAGTTTTAAATTTGTTTATATTAATTATAATGGATTTGATTAATCATGTTGAGTTTTAAGGTCTATAATGATTAATTAAATCCATTTTTGTGATTTATGATTATTCTTGAATATATTTTTACATATGAGATATAAGGTGATAGATAGAAATTGTTGGATTATGTAAATAATTAATATATAATACCATTATGGATAATAAATATAAATCAAATGATAATATAGTCTATTTATGTAAATGTTATATTATATCCTAAGTATAATAGTAAGTTTTTTGATAATGGTGTAGAAAGTAAAAATCTACTAGCTTAAACTGATGTATGAATTAGTTTAGGAACAGTAATTGCATATCGTAAATTTGAGGTCATATTGGGCTACTAGAAATAGGTTGCCTTTTTCACTTGAATACCCTTTCTTTAAACATAGGAAGTATCAAAAACATATGAAAATTAAGTGATTTATAAGAATAGTAATATTTTATATGATAGTATAGAATAGTAGATAAAGTATTAGGAGGAACATTGAGTGTTAAAAAAGTGGTTTGGTATTGTTAAAAAAAGACAAAAAAGTGAGTCAGCAAAAGAAGAAGGTGAAGTAATATTAAAAAATGAAAAAATATTATCTGAAGAAAAGTCGATAGATGAAGAGGAAGTCATAGTTAATATTGATAATGAAATATTAACTAAAGTAGAAGTAGTAAGTGATGATATGGAAATAGCAGAAAAAATAATAGAAGAAGATTGGTTAATTAGTGAAAAGACCATAAATTTAGATGATAAAGAAGCAATTATTAATGATAAAAATATAAATTTATGTAAAAAAGAAGTTCAAGTTGAAAGTGAAAAAACAGATTTAAATAAGTTTGAAGAACTTTACCAAAATGAAAATCATAATCTAGAAAAAGATGTTGTTGAAGAAAAAGATGTAAGTGAATGTTTGACAGAAGAAGACTTAGAGTACATAAAAGACATTAAAATAAAAAGAGGAAAAAGTATAAAAGCTATAAACTTGTATACTAAAGAAGAGCAGATTTTTGATACTCATATACAGTGTAGTAAAAACCTCAAAGTCCCATTAGGATATATAAGAGAAAATTTAAAATATGGATATATGGATTACTTTGGAGATGCAATAAATTATTTAAGTGAAGTATTAAATATAGAAGAATACTGTAAAACTGAATGGAGCTATATAGATAATAGTAAATCTCCATCTGAGATATTTAATATTCTCAATGATAAAATATTTAGTACAAGGCTTTCTAATGAAAAAAGAAATGAAATTTTGACGAATGATAAAATTGAAGCATTAAAAATGAATTATAGATTTGAATGTATTGATGAAGAATACGATGAATATTTTAAAAAATATAAGTCTATAATCAAAAGAGGTGGAAAGAAAAAAATTGAATTAGTAAATAAAAAAGGTGAAGTTTTAGAGATATTTAAGTCTTTAGAAGAATGTTCCATTTATTTGCAAAAGGAAAAGAATGAAGTTATACAAATGTTAAAATATGGAGATACAAAAGTAGGAAGAAACTTTATAAGATATAGTTTGAGAAGTATTTAATTTCATTTTAAATTCATGAGAGTTTCATTTCTGATTCACACATTTAATATTATTTTAATGTAAAATAATAAATGTGAAGTATTGCACAATTAAAATTAAGGAGGGTATTAATGTCTGAAGAAAAAAACCCAAAAGAAAATACATTAGATGAATCTAAAAATTCAGATAATGTAAGTTCTAAAAAAGATGATGTGTCAGATGAAAAAAATACTGATAACAAAGTTAAAAAAAGAGAAATAAAGCTAAACAACAAAACACTTAAAGCTGTTATAGCGATTGTTGCAGTAGGAGCTATATGTTTAGGTGGAGGTTATGTTTTTGGCAAAGAAGCTGGAAGAAAATTGCCTGCTACTTCAAAACACTATAATAGCAATGAAGTAGTAGCTACTATTGGGGATAAAAAAATAACAGGTGAAATGTTAAGAAAGAGAATGGAGCCATTATTTTATTTAAATGCAAAAACTACTATGACTGATGACGAAATACGTTCATATGAATCAAATATGATTGAGACTATGATTACATCTGATATATTATCCTCTGAAGCAGCAAAAGAGAAAATAAGTATAACTAATGACGAATTAGATGCTCAATATAATAATTTAATGACTAGTATAGAATCTGCAATGGGAATGACTAAAGAAGAATTTTTAAAACAGTTTGATTTGACTGAAAAATATATAAAAGATGATATGAAAAAAGAATTAGTGGCATCAAAATACTTAAGTGGAAAAGCCAAAGTGACTGATAAAGAAGCAGAGAATTATTACAATAAAAACAAAAGCAATTATTTACAAGTTAGAGCTTCACATATTTTAATAAAAACTGTTGATGAAAAAGGTAAACAAGTTAGCAATAGTAAAAAAGCTGAGCTTAAGAAAGAAGCAGAAGAAATACTTAAAAAAGTCCAAGCTGGGGAAGATTTTGCTACTCTAGCTAAAAAATATTCTGAAGATAGTAGTGCAGAATCAGGCGGAGATTTAGGCTTCTTTGGTAAAGGTCAAATGGTAGAATCTTTTGAAAAAGCAGCATTTGCATTGAAAAAAGGAGAAATATCTAACAAACTTGTAGAAAGTGATTATGGATATCATATAATTAAGAAAACTGATGAAAAATATCAACCATTTGAAGAGATAAAATCAGACTTAGTAAGTAGTCTAACATCAGAAAAACAAAACCTACTTATACAAAATCTAAAAGAAAAATATAATGTTAAAATTACAGATAAATATCAAATGAAAGCCAAATAATAGATAAAGTCAATTTATTAAAAAAAAGAAAAATTAACTGTATGAATAAAAGCTATTTTTACTCTCAATATAGAGGGTCTAAAATAGCTTTTATTATTTTGCAATAAAATCTATTTATATATGTGAAGTGATAAAGAAATAACATTCAAAAAAATATTGAAAAGAAATATTTTTAATTTGAATTTTTTAAATGAAAATTTACAAAAACGAAAAAATAAACAAAAAAGAATTGAAGATTTAAGTTTTTGTTTAAATATATATATATTAAGATTTTCTGCTGAAGATACTAAAAAAATAATATTTTTCATAATTTTAAAAATAATAATAAAAAAATGAAAATACAGGCGATAATCTATTGAGTAAACATAGAAAAGATGATATTATAAGTATGTGCTAAAATGGTTAAATCAATCTTAATATTAAATTTAACTATAAAACAAAAGGAGGAGTTTTTTTTATGTCAAGTACAGAAAGCGTATCTAAAAAAAGTGGTCATCCGAAGAGTTTTTGGCTTATTTGCATGACAATTTTATGGGAAAGATTTAGTTATTATGGTTTAACAGCTTTATTGGTATTATTTTTTACAGCAAGCGTAGCTCAAGGTGGTTTGGGTCTTTCTACTCAAGAAGCAACATCTATGTTTGGGTTATTTACAGGTCTTATATATCTTACACCATTAGTCGGTGGCTGGTTAGCAGATAAAGTTTTAGGTCAACAAAAATGTATTTCTATAGGTGCACTTTTAATAGCAATAGGCGACTTTGTACTCTTTGCTTCATCTACATCTATTGCGATGGTTTGGGTAGGTCTATCAATAATTATTTTAGGAAATGGTTTTTTTAAATCAAGTTGCTCAAATATAGTTGGGGATATATATCCTAAAACTGATGTGTCAAGAAAAGATGCAGCATACAGTTTATTCTATATGGCAGTAAATGTAGGAGCATTTATAGCTCCAATAATATGTGGATTGCTTTCTGATAATGTATTTGCAGTAAGAGGAGCAAGTGGAGATATAGTATCTTATGGATATAAGATGGCATTTTTAATTTGTGGTATAGGAATGATGTTAGGTATGATTATATTTACACTTCTTGCACCAAAATTATTAAAAGAAGTTGGAAAATATCCTGTTACTAAAGGTAATAAAGGTGAAAAAATTGAGTATGGGCCACTTACTAAGTTAGAGAAAAATAGGATAATAGCAATGGTCGTTTTATTTTTATTTGTGGTTTTATTCTGGACAGCATACTATCAAACACAAAGTTCGTTTATGATTTATGTAAGGGATAATGTAAATAGAACTCTATTTGGATTTGAAATGCCAGTAGCATGGCTTACGTCATTAAATGCTATATTATGTGTGGCTTTATGCCCAGTATTAGCTGCTTTATGGGTTAAATTATCTAATACCAAAAGAGGTGATTTCTCTATTCCAGTTAAAATGGGATTAGGAATGATAATAATGGGTGTTGGGTTTATAGTCATGGTATTTGCTACATTAGCTAATGGGCCAGATGGAATGGTAAAGGCCAGTATATTGTTTATAGTACTGACTTATATATTTACAACAGTAGGTGAATTATTCTTATCTCCTATAGGACTTGCGATGTTTAATAAATTAGCTCCAGCTAAGTACGCTACATTATCTATGGGGGCATGGTATCTAACAAGTTTTTTTGCAAGCTTATTATCAGGAAAGATTGCTGGTTTTACAGCTACACTTGGTTTTCTACAGATATTTGGTGGAATAGCAATAGTCTTGATAATATTTGGCTTAATATTATTGGGAATAAGAAATATATTAACAAGATTAATGGCTATGGATTTACTAACAAAAGAAAAATAATTTATGACGAATTAGTGTAAATAGATGAATTACTTTAAATATAAGGAAATTACATTTAAATATAAAATAAAATGTAATTTCCTCTTTGATTATGAAAAAAAGCTTTACACAAATAGGTATTATAATTAAAATTATAATTGTGATAATTATAGTGTATAAGATTTATATAAATTATATGAAAAATATTTATGTAATAAACTTTACATACTTATATATTTAGTTATTAAACTATTATTTTGAGGAGGTCTTGTTGTGAATATAAAAGATAGATTAAGTGAATTAAGAAGACTTATGAAAGAAAAAAATATAGATGCCTATATGATTCCATCTTCTGATAATCACCAAAGTGAATATGTAGGAGATTACTTCAAATCAAGAGAATTTATATCAGGATTTAATGGTTCAGCTGGGACAGTTATTGTTACTAAAGATGAAGCTGGATTATGGACAGATGGAAGATATTTCATACAGGCAGAGTCTCAATTAGAAGGAAGTACAGTAAAATTATTCAAAATGGGACAAGAAGGGTGCCCAACTACAGACGAATATTTATATACAAATATTCCTGAAGGTGGAACTTTAGGGTTTGATGGTAGAGTTATATCTGCTAGAGAAGGAGCTACATTAGCTGAAAAATTATCTAAAAAAGGTATAAAGATAGAATATCAATATGATTTAATAGATAATATATGGTCAGATAGACCTGCTTTATCAGATAGTAAAGCATTTTTATTAGATGTCAAATACTGTGGAGAAAGTTTTAGTTCAAAGTTAGCTAGATTAAGAGAAAAAATGAGTGAAAAAGGTACTTCTATTCATGTAATAACTACTCTTGATGATATAGCATGGTTGTTTAACATAAGAGGAGGAGATGTTAAATACAATCCAGTTGTTCTTTCTTATGCAGTAATAACTTTGAAAGAAGTTTATTTATTTGTTGATGAAAACAAATTAAATGAAGAAATATTAAGTGAGCTAGCTAAAGAAAATGTTCAAATAAAGCCATATAATGATGTGTATGAGTTTGTAAAAACTATAGACAAAGCTGAAAAAGTTTTAGTAGATGGAACTAAACTTAGCTATACAATTTACAATAATATACCTTGTGAAGTTGAGAAGGTTGATGAATTTAATCCAGTAATGTTCTTTAAAGCACAAAAAAATGAGGTAGAATTAGAAAATATAAGAAATTCACATGTAAAAGATGGTGTAGCTTTTACTAAATTTATGTACTGGTTAAAGAAAAATGTAGGTAAGATGGAAATCACTGAGATAAGTGCTACTCAAAAATTAGAGGACTTAAGAAGAGAACAAGAAGGTTTCTTTGAGCCAAGTTTTAATACAATTGCTGCATATAAAGAGCATGCTGCAATGATGCACTATAGTGCAACTCCAGAGTCAAATTATAAATTAGAAGCAGAAGGATTATTTTTAGTAGATTCAGGTGGACAATATTATGATGGAACTACTGATATAACTAGAACTACAGTATTAGGACCTATAAGTGATGAATTAAAATTACACTTTACTTCTGTAGCAAGAGGTATGATAAATCTTTCTAAGGTTAAGTTCTTACATGGTTGTAGAGGATATAACCTAGACATATTATCTAGAAGTTGTATGTGGAATATGGGAATAGATTATCAATGTGGAACTGGACATGGCATAGGATTTGTGTTAAATGTTCATGAAGCTCCAAATGGATTTAGATGGAGAGTAGTACCTGAAAGATTTGATAGTGCAGTTCTTGAAGAAGGAATGGTAACTACTAATGAACCAGGTATATATATAGAAGGTTCTCATGGTATAAGAACAGAGAATGAGATAGTAGTTAGAAAAGCTGAAAAGAATTTCTATGGTCAATTTATGGAATTTGAAGTTGTTACATTAGCTCCTATTGACTTAGATGGTATAGTTCCAGAATTGATGAATCAAGATGAAAAAGATTATTTAAATTGGTATCATAAGCTAGTTTATGATAAAATATCACCTTTCTTAACTGATGAAGAAAGAGAATGGTTAAAAGTTTATACTAGGGCTATATAGTTTGTAACTAGATATAATAAAAAGAGTGTGTCTCAAAATGAATTTTTTAGTTTATGAGGCACACTTTTTTGTATGAAATAAAATATATTTTTATCATTTCAACAATGAAAAAGAAGCTTATCTCTATTTTGAGACAGCCCCTTTTGTTATATCTTTTATTAAGTTTAGAAAAAATTTTAATTTGATAATTCTACTAATTTTTTATTCATTATAAGCAGTATAAATCCAAATATCAATAAAAATGATGGTATCACTATGAATACTTGTAACATACCAAGTTGGTCTATAATAGCTTGAGTATAACCAGATAATTTATTTGCTGCAAATTTACCTAAAAACCAAACACCCATTAAGAATGAAATATACTTTTCAGGTGAAAGTTTATTCACCATGCCATATCCAACTGGAGAAAAGCAAATTTCTCCTATACTTTGGAATGTTAAAAATCCAACTACCCAAAATACACTTGCCTTATGAATTGAATTAGGGTCTGTTCCTGTCTGTATAACTGCTACTATCATAAATAAAAAGGCTATAGCCAATAGTATAAAACCTAAACTCATCTTTTTAGGGACACTTAAATCACCTTTTTTAGTTTGAGATAATTTTACCCATACTAGAGCAGATATAGGTCCAAGAATGACACAAAGAAGACCATTGTATGAATCTATCCATGAAGTAGGGATTTGAAAATTGCCAACAGTAAGATTTATGTGTTCCTTTGTATAGAGTGCAATAGACATAGAAGCTTGGTTATATGCTATCCAAAAAAATACTGTGAAGAAAGCTAATACCAATATTACTATTATTCTTTTTTTCTCAATTAAAGTTAATGGTTTTGAAGCTAGTATCTTCTTATATTCTAGTGATTTCTTTATAGATTCTCTTCCATTACTGAATTCATTATTTAAGGATTTATAAAACTTTTTGTGACCGAATATAAAGAATAATAAGCCTATTAGAACAGTAATTGATGAAAATAGGAATACATATCTATATCCGTAAATACTTATAGAGGTTCCACTTTTCATAGCGAACCATTCATTAGCAACTAAACCACATACTAAAGGTCCAAACAATGTACCTAGATTAGTAGCCATATATGTAATAGAGAAAGCTCCATCTTTTCTTGGGTCATCATTTGTATATAAATTTCCGACCATAGTGTGTAAGTTTCCTTTATAAAAACCTATTCCTAATCCAGAGAGGAATATCATAATGTTTATATCCATTTTACTATTTGCTGTGTATCCTAAAAAATAACCAATTGAAACCATTATCATTCCAAGTATGATACAGTTTTTAGGACCTAGAAATCTATCACTGACCCATCCGCCAATAACTGGAGAAAAATAAGTCCATGCTAAAAAAGATGCAAGCATTGATGCAGATTCTGCTGGCGTTAATCCTAAACCACCTTTAGACGCTTGTTCAGCTAAAAACAATAATAATACCAATTTCATACCATAGTATGCAAGTCCCACAAAGGTAAATATTGAACAGCAGAAATATAAATCTTTAGGTTGTTTAAGTTTTTCTTGAGTTTTTAAAACTGACATATGTCGAGAACCTCCAGATAAATAATTTAACAAAATTTTACCATACTATATGAGTATATGTTTTTTTCATAGAGACGTCAACTTGTGAGATAATTTAATTAAGTTGAAGTATATGTAAAAATAGTATCATTTTTGTATATTCAGTAATATTTTTTTATGATAATATATGTTATTATTATATTAAAATACAAACATATTATGGAAAGGATATGCCAATTTAGTAGTTAGATTGATTGTTTGGCAGGTGAGATGAGCTATGATAAGAAAAAAATCCGAATTACAAGTAGAAGTAAAAGAAAATTTAAATGGTGGTATTGGAAAGGTTAAGCTTGAAAACATAATACAAACTGAAGAGCTTAAAGGAAAAGGAAGACTGTTTAAAAGAATAGCTTTACCAGCAGGAAGTTCAATTGGTGTGCATGACCATACAACAGATTTTGAAGTGTATTATATACTAAAGGGAAAAGGTAAAGTATTTGATAATGGGAAATTTGTAGAAGTAAATGAGGGTGATGTAGTGTATACAGCTGATGGTGAAGAACATTCTATAGAGAATATAGGAGAAGAAGATCTTGAGTTTGTAGCACTAGTTTTATATATGTAAAATATGGAGGAGGAGTCATGACAAGCAAGATAGAAGAAATTAAGGACAAGATAAACAGATTTTGCAACTCCAATTTAAATCAAGAATACAAAGATATAAGTTTTAAAATTTTGCAAAACCTTTTAGATAATAATAAAGAGATAATTCATTCTTCTAGAGCTGATATATGGTCTTCAGCTATACTAAATATAGTTTTAGAGCAAAATCTTTTATATAATAAGAAACATCCACTACATATAACAAAAAAAGAGTTTTCAAAACAAATAGGTGTTTCTTTAAACACTATAAATAATAAATCATCTTTGATAAAGGATGTTTGTAGTATTGACTTTTTAAATCAAGATACTGTAGCTATTTCCAATGTGGAATTTTGGGTAAAAGAGACGAATTCTAAATCAAAGTCTATAGATTTAGATTTAGAAAAAAAGAAAATATTGTATAAAAGATATATTAAGTTATCACAAGATGCTAATAGTGATATTGAATCAATTAGGTATATGGAGGAAGCTGTAAATATCGGAAAAAGTATGATTACTAAAGAAGATAAAGAACTTGGATTTTGGAAAGGTCTATCTACCAGAGCCTATATGATAGCACTTGAATCTCTTGCTAGGAAATTAGAAAGTATTAATAATTTAAAAGAGTCCAAAAAAGTATTGGAATATTTAATAGAAATTAATCCTAGTGATGAGCAAGGAATAAGATATAAATTGCTAAATATATTAATTAGATTAAATGATAGGACTTCAGTCAATAAATTGTTTGAACTTTATAAAGAAGAAAAATCTGCCACATGGATGTACAGTAAAGCTCTTTATTACTTTAAAAATAAAAGTGTATTTTTAGCAAATGATTCTATTAAGGTTGCCAGAAGTAAAAATAAGTATGTTGGATTATATTTATTAGACTGGCGAAATGCTTTTGGTAGAGAATTTGTTACAGAAGAAGAAAAGGCAGAAGCTGTATATTATTATGATGAAAATGTAGTGATTTGGAATGAAGTAAAAGGCTCTATGGATTGGTTATTAAAAAAAATGTTGGAATTTTCATAAAAAAAACTACTCCTTACTTTTATATAAGTAAAAGGAGTAGTTTTTAATTTATACATCTAGTTTTAAATCTTCTGGTTTTATTAAACCTTTTTTTCTCATAAATTCTGAGATCAACAAAGTCACAATAGCAGGAAGTATAAAGTTAAGTAAAAGTATACCAATCCACATAACTATACCTCCTTTTCCAGCACTTTGCATAGCAGTTACCGTTCCAAATTGTCCAACCAATCCACAAGTACCCATACCAGAACCAATAGGAATATTCTCCATTTTAAATATTGTTGTAGATAATGGTCCAAGCAATATTGAAGCTACAGTAGGTGGTATCCAAATTTTCCAATTTTTTATTATATTAGGGACTTGTAACATAGAGGTACCAAGACCTTGTGCTACAAGACCACCAACTCCATTTTCTCTAAAGCTCATAACAGCAAAACCTATCATTTGACAGCAACAACCTACAGTTGCTGCTCCACCAGCAAGACCACCCAAACCTAGCATCATACAAATAGCTGCACTACTTATAGGTAATGTAAGGGCTATTCCAACAAGTGCAGAGACTAGAGCTCCCATTATTATAGGTTGCATAGTTGTAGCTTGCATTATTATGTTTCCAAATGAAGTCATAAATACTGAGACAGCTGGACCAATAAATTCAGATACAAGTACTCCAGTTAGTATTGTTACAACAGGTGTAACTAATATATCTACTTTTGTTTCTTTTGAAACCAATTTTCCAATCTCTACTGCAAAAAGTGTAGCAACAAATGCTCCAACAGGACCTCCTAATTCATTACCACAAGCTCCAACAAGTGCACAAGAAAATAGTACAAGGGGAGGTGCCTGAAGCCCATATGCAATAGCCACTGCTATAGCTGGACCTGTAACTTGTTTAGCAAGAGGACTTATAACTTCAGTAAAAAGAGAAATATTGAAGTTATCTCCTAATGTATTAAAAATTGTTCCAATTAAAAGGGAAGAAAAAAGACCGAGTGCCATGTAACTTAGTGCATCAATAAGATACCTTTGAACAGAAATTTCAATGTTTTTTCTTTTAGCAAACACTTTGAAATTTCTTTTTTTGTAATTGATTTCCAATTCAAAATCCTCCTCATATAATATAAGTATAAATTTCTTTTGAATTAATTATATAACTTTTTAGGTGACAAGACAAATGTTATTTCACTAAAATTAGACTATTGTAATAGTAAGAAATTAACAGTAATTTTAGTTTTAAATTTTAAATTTATGGTTTATAATTAGTATAGGGATATTCTGAAATATAATAATTTTCCAGTTTATCCCAATATTTAACTTAGGTAGATTGCTTACAAAACAAATGATTATATATTGAGCTAAAAGGAAGTGGATAGATGAGATTTGTAGAAAATAAGAAATACAGAAAAATTGCCATAATTATATCTATTCCTATATTGCTTGTTGCGCAGTACTACCTTTTTAAATTTGGAATACTTAGACCAATGGTAAAAGGAGTAGAAATTGAAATTGTAGATGGGGAATATGTTAAAGATATAGATAAATATGTAGTAAAATTAAATGAAACAGTTACTTTGTCTACTGGTGAATATATTAAGGTTCCTTCATATGCTAAAGAGCCAAATATTTGGTTTAATGTATTGGATAATTCAGGAACTTTAAAAATAGATGGAAATAAGATGACAGCATTAAAGGTTGGGTATTCTTCTGTGGGTATCATGAAAAATTCAAGAGTATTAAAAAAGGCTACTATAAAAGTAGTAAACCCAGAGGTAGAATCACTAGATATGGAGATTAATGGAGATTTAAAACATGTTGGTGATAGTGCTACTATAGAAAGTACAATAGAGGTTGATTATGAGAAGTTTAAAAAATCATATAAGCCAATTTATAAGAGCAGTAATGAAAATGTTTTAAAAATCAAAGGAAATAAAGTAAGCGCAGTTGGAGTTGGAAAGGCAACAATATATGCTAAGTGTGGAAATAAAGAAGTTGAGAGAACATTTAGAATTCAAGCTAGAGTTGATGGAATAAACATAAATGATGTAAAAATAGAAGTTGACCAAAATGAAAAATTAAAACCAGATATAATAACTTCTCCGCCTGGTTTAGAGCCACCAAAAATATATTATGAGTTGGTAGATTCAAAATTACCTGTAGAAAGAGCAATAAGTCTAAGTAATGATGGAGGCATAGTAGGACTTAGAGAAGGTAAAGATAGAGTAAGGATAACTTGTGGAGATAAATCTAAGATAATAACAGTAAAAGTAGTCAAAGAAACTATAACGAATGACTATATACAAAACTTAGTAGGTTCACATAAAATAGTAAATAATAAAGTTATTATTAAACTTGAGTGGGATTATATGAAAGATGTCTTTAATTATGATATATATCTTAAAGACAAATTGTCAGGAGAATCATTTAAGAAAATTAAATCTATAACTATAAATGAAAGTGATTTAGGTAAATCCAAAAAAGTATATGCTACTATAGAAGTAGAAATAAAAGAGAATCAAAATGTAGATTTTGATATTTATGTTATAGGAAATAAAGATTCAGATACAACTAAGCCAAGTAATGTAATAAATATTACTAATGGAAATGGAAATTCAAATAATAATGACAACATTCAAGATATGAAGGTTGAAAACATATCAGCTAATGTTGATAGAGATAATAATGTTATTAGAGTTAACTGGAGTAGCGTATCCCATAAGGATTGTACTTACAGTATATATATAAAAAATAATACTAATGGAGATGGAGAATTTACTTTATATCAAAGTGATATACAGGGTAATGAGCATACTATAAATATCCCTGAAGGAGACTTAAATTTAGATATTTATGTTGTTGCAAATTATAATGGTAATAACTCTCAAAATAGTGACACTATAAATGTAAGGTAGATTTATATACGGATTAAGAGTAAAAAATTAAATAAAAAAAGGATGGTATGATAGAAATTATACCATCCTTTTTTTACTAAATTGGATGGAAAGTCATTTGAAATGTCTGCAAAAAATCTAGGCGTTCAAGTATATTGTGCTGAACGATTTTCAGTGGGAAACTCTACAGTGCCAAAAGCAATTCGTATTTGTGTAACAGCTCCAAAAGATATAGAAGAATTAGAAAAAGGGCTCAATATAATAAAGTCACTTCTTAAGAGTTAGAGTTATTTTACTATGATTTAATTAAATAAACAAAAAGGCGAAGAAATTTATTATAATAAACCTCCGTTTTTATTATTTGATGAAATACTTTACTTTCTATTAAAATTTTAACTTCAATAATCTTGAAAATATAATCGTTTTATGATAAAATAATTCTTAAAAATAGAAAAAATTAATCATTTGTTAAAAAAAATGCATAATTTATTGTAATTTATTGACGAAGGTTGAAAAATATTCATAAATGTGTGAAATAATAAAAAAAATGCAAAAATTAATTCAATTTCATTTGTTATAAAATCTATATGGCAAAATCAAATTTGCCTATCAGAATGATATAAACACATCAGAAAGGAGGACGCTATCAAATAATATAAGTAGTTAATTTTGATAGCAAAAAATTATGAATGAACAAACTAGAATATCCTTAGAGAGAGCTGCTGAACTAAAATCAAAAATTGATGATTATATTCAGGCTAGAAAAACGATTAACAGAGGACTTGAAAAGGAAGAAGAAATAAATAAACGAAAACAGAAAATATTAAGTATATTAAATGGAACAGAAGAGGATTGGAATAACTACAAATGGCAACTATCAAATAGAATAATAGATGTAGATACTTTATCAAAGATTATAACTCTAACTAAGAAAGAAAAAGAATATATAAAAGAGGTTGGTACTCAATTTAGATGGGCAATATCTCCATATTATTTAAGTCTGATAGACCCAGAAGATATATGTGACCCAATAAAATTACTGTCTATACCGACACATATAGAATTGAAAGATGAACAAGAGGATTTGGACCCAATGGGAGAAGAATATACAAATCCAGCAGGATGTATAACTAGAAGATACCCAGATAGACTAATAATAAATGTAACAAATGAGTGTGCTATGTATTGTAGACACTGTCAGAGAAGAAGAAATATTGGTCAACAAGATTCTCATAAGTCAAAAGCTATTATCCAAGAATCTATAGACTATATTAGAGAAAATGAAGAAATAAGAGATGTACTAGTTACTGGGGGAGATGCACTTACATTAAAAGATAATTATTTAGAATGGATTCTTAGTCAACTTAAAGAGATACCACATGTTGATTATGTTAGATTAGGTACTAGAACTCTTGTTACAATGCCACAAAGGATTACAGATGAATTTTGCAATATGCTAAAAAAATATCATCCTGTATATATAAATACTCATTTTAATCATCCAATGGAAATAACCAAAGAATCTAAAGAAGCTTGTGAAAAATTAGCAAATGCAGGAGTTCCATTAGGAAATCAAGCAGTATTGTTGAATGGTATAAATAATGATAAGTTTGTAATGAGATGTTTAAATCAAGAATTACTAAAAATAAGAGTAAAACCTTATTATATATTCCAAAGTAAACATGTGAAGGGAACAAAACATTTCAATACATCAGTAGATGATGGTCTTGAAATCATGGAGTATTTAAGAGGATATACATCAGGAATGGCTATACCAACATATATAGTGAATGCTCCAAAAGGAGGAGGAAAGACTCCATTACTTCCACAATACCTTGTATCAAAAGGAACAGATTATGTTATGCTTAGAACATGGGAAGGGAAAGTTATAAAAATGGAAGATGAGCCTGCTGTAGATATAAAGAAACTTATAAAAGAGCAAGCACAGGATTAAAAAAATACTTAAAGTGTAGAAAAAGAAACAACTTTAAAATAAAAACAAAATGGATGCTAAAATTATATCAATTTGCATCCATTTTTTATTAGTTATTTATTATTTTGTTGTTGATTAACTAATTCAAGATATCCACTTGGGTGGAAGTAATATATCTCAGAAGTATTTTCATTTACAAAGTAACCGATGTCACCATCTGCATCTGGTAAAAATACATAACCATTAAGATTTTTAGTTTTTAATGCTTCGAAATCGCTAGCATTTCCTTGATATATGTAATCAACTTTATTGTTGTATTTTACTAAAAGTTCTTTAGCTTGTTCTTGAGTCAATTTAACATTCTGGCTTACAGGAACATTCTTTTGAGAATCAGCATAAGAAGATTCATTTACTGGTACAGTTAATAACAAACAAGATAAAACTAATAAAGATATAAGTGCTTTTTTCATACTAAAACCCTCTTTCGAATTTAATTATATAAGATTCATTACTTAATAATATTGTATGTTTCCTATAATTAAATATTACCATTAAAGAGAATAATATTACAGTTACACAGCTGTAACCTTTGATTACAAAATCGTAATTAAATTGTATTTTTATTCCATTTGTATTTTATCATGTCTACGATTTACAAATTCACAGAAATATATCTTTATAACACCCATAACAGGAGCAGATAGAATCATACCCGGTATACCAAAAAAACCTCCTCCAACAGTAACTGCTAAGATTGTAAAAAATGGGCTAAGACCTAGTTGTCCACCTACGATTTTTGGCTCTATAAATGTAACTTCAACTTGTTGAATTATTATTAAGTAAATCAAAGAAGTTAATGCAGTTGTTGGATTGGAGAATAAATTAATTATTACAACTGGTGCCATACCTATTACTGGACCAAAATATGGAACCATATTCATAATACCCATAAGTGTACCAAATAATAGTGCATATTCAGATTTTAAAAAGTAAAGACCAATTCCAGAAAGTAATCCAACTATAAAAGAATCTAGAATCTTACCTGTAAAGTATTTACCAATATTCAAATTCAAGCTCTGACATAGTTCTATTATAAAATCCCCATACTTTTTACCTAAGGAAATATAAACTATCTTCTTTGTAAATAATAAGAACTTTTCTTTCTCTAATAATATGTAGAAGCATATTATAAAACCTAAAAGAAATTGTACTATAAATTTTCCAACAGAGAATGTAGTACTAAATATTCCGCCAAGTGAACCAATAAGCAAGTTACTAAACTTAGGCATTACACTCATAATTTTGTCACCATATTCTTTTAATGTATTAGGGTCTACTGATTGTAAACTTTTGCCTAAATCAAATAAGAACTGCTCTGTTTTATCTATATATGTAGGAACTTGAGCGACTAAATCAGCTAAACTACTTACTATTGATGGAACTGTAAATAATATAAAGGAAATTAGTATAATTATAAGTACTCCATAAGTAAGGAGTAATGAATACATTCTCTTAAAATTTAGTTTACTTTCTAAAAACTTTACTAGTGGGTTGAATATATATGCTAATACAAATGCTATTATAAATGGTGTTAGTAATGACATTAATAGACTTACTATTCCAAAGAAATATTTGTAATTATCAATAACTTTAATCAAGATATATGAAACAACCACAGTAAGTACAATATTTAAATAAATTTTTTTATCTTGCAAAATAACACAACCTTTCTTATATTTGTTAAATTTAGATATACTTAAATTTAAGTTCAAGTTAATATTTATAGCTTATTATACAATAAAAAGCAGTATTAATATAGTATGATTAACATGAAATTATAAATACATGAAGACTTTATATTTATGATTAAAATAATGAAAATTAATTACATTATGTTCATATATAATCTAAAATGAAAAAAATGATGATTTTGATTAAAGTAAGTTTTTATAATCTAAATTTTGTGTAAGAAGTTATCTTTTATTGTTTTTTAAATATATATTTCATTTAATTATGACAAATAAAGATAAAATTTAAATATTTTAGAGGTAATTTTATTTAGATATAGAATTTTAGAATAATGCTATACAAATGTATTGTATTATTATTTTTATATAAAAAACAGTAATAGAGTCTATATACATTTAGAAAATACTGTTTAAAAGGAGTAGAATTCATGATAAAAAAAGAGATATCTAATTTTAGAGGAAGTAGTGATTATGTAGTATCACCAGAATTAATGGCATCAGTTAATGTTGCTATTGCTCTTGAAAAGCCACTTTTAATTAAGGGTGAACCTGGAACAGGTAAAACTATGCTAGCACAAGCAATTTCAAATGAGTTACAAAAAGATTTAGTAATTTGGAACATAAAATCAACCACAAAAGCACAAGATGGGCTTTACGTATATGATACTGTCCAAAGACTTTATGATAGTCAATTTGGAGGAGAAGGTGTAGATGATATTAGTAAGTACATAAAATATGGTAAACTGGGAGAGGCTTTTAGTTCAAAGCAACAAGTAATTCTTTTAATAGATGAGATAGATAAAGCAGACTTAGAATTTCCAAATGACTTGCTTTGGGAATTAGATAAAATGGAGTTTTATATAAATGAAACAAAAGAAACTGTAAGAGCTAAACAAAGACCAATAGTTATTATAACTTCAAATGCAGAAAAAGAACTTCCAGATGCCTTTTTAAGAAGATGTATATTTCATTATATAGAATTTCCTGACAGAGATATGATGGAGGCAATAGTCAAAGTACATTTTGATAAAGTAGAAGAACATCTGTTGGAACAAGTAATGACTACTTTTTATTGGATTAGAAGCTTAAAGGAGATACAAAAGAAACCTAGTACATCAGAATTAATAGACTGGATACAAGCATTAACTCTGAGTGGAATTCCTATTGAAAAAATAGAGAAAGAAGTTCCTTTTGTAGGAACATTGCTTAAAAATAATGAGGATATTGAATCTATGCAAAGACGTTTATAGTTAATAGGAGCTGGATAATTATGTTTATTAAATTTTTTTATTTATTGAGGGCAAGAGGATTAGATGTATCTTTAAATGAGTGGATGACTTTAATTGAAGCATTGGATAAAGGACTTTGCTATTCAAATTTTTCGAATTTTTACTACCTTTGCAGAATGATTTTGATAAAAAGTGAAAGTGATTTTGATAAGTTTGATGCAGTGTTTTTAGAGTATTTTAAAGGTATAGAACATCAAGAAGAAATTCCAGAAGAGATTATGAATTGGCTTAAAAAAACAGATATAGATTTAGAAGAGTTTGAAAGATTAGAACAAAATCCAAATATAAATCTTGATGAATTAAGAGCTAAATTGGAGGAGCGTATAAAAGAACAAGATTCTCCACATAATGGAGGCAATTATTGGATAGGTACAGGAGGTACTTCTGAATTAGGACATTCAGGAAAGGGACAAACTGGTATACGTATAGGAGGAAATTCAACTTATGGTATAGCTGTTCTTGAGGTTGCAGGAGAAAGAAAGTACAGAGATTTTAGAGATGATGAAGTTCTAAATATGCGACAATTTCAAGTTGCATTAAAAAGACTACGTCAATTTTCTACTAGAATAGATGCTCCAAAGACAGAGCTTGATTTGGATAAGACTATTGAAGAGACTTGTAATAATGCAGGGTATTTAAAACTGTTTTTTGAGAAGCCCAGAAAAAATACAGTAAAACTTTTACTACTTATGGATTCAGGTGGTTCAATGAGAGGGTATAGTACTTTATGTAATACATTATTTCAGTCTGTAAGTAAATCAAATCATTTTAAAGATGTAAAAGTATATTATTTTCATAACTGTCTTTATGATAGATTATTTACAACACCCGAATGTTGGTTAAGTAAATCTATTGATACTGAATGGATATTAAAAAATATAGATAAAAACTATAAAGTTATAATTGTTGGAGATGCTTCTATGTCACCTTCTGAGCTACTTTATATTGGTGGTAATTACCGAGGCCCATATAATTACACACCTGGTATAGAGTGGCTTAAAAGATTCAAAAGAAAGTACAGTAAGATTATATGGCTGAATCCAGAATTGAGAGGTGGATGGGATTCAATTGGCTATTGGTATCAGACTCAAAGATTGATACAAAGTGAATTTAATATGTTTCCACTGACTGTAAAAGGTCTAGAAAAAGCACTGAAAAATTTAATGGTTTCAAGGCAAAATAAAGATAAATAATGGTACAATTTATTTAAAATTGTACCATTATTTTTTGTTTTTTAAATATATTTATTATAAATTGTATGATTGAAATTCAAAAATTATATACTCTGATACATTTTAGACCTATAGAAAACATATACATTAATAATAATTTTAAAAATCGAGGTGATTATAATAAATTATGAATTAATTGTAAAATACAATGGAGATATATTAAGATTAGAACAAGAATTAGGGGTCTCAGTAGAGATACTCAATTCATCATATGCAATAATAACATCAAGTAATGAAGAAGATGTAAACACACTTTTGACTTATCCAGAAATTGAATTTATAGAGAAACCTTTCATATTACAGACTCAGGATGCACAAAGTTTCTCAAGTACAGGAATAACAGGATTTAAAAATAGAACTGGTTTAACTGGAAAAGGAACTATAATTGGTATAATCGATTCAGGAATAGATTATACTTTACCTGTATTTCGAGATAGTGATGGAAGGTCTAAAATATTATATTATTGGGACCAGTCTATTCAAGGAAATCCACCAGAAGGTTTTAGAGAAGGAACATTATATACTAATGAAGATATAAATAATGCAATAGCTGGAAATATGTATATACCTATTTCAACAACTAGTTTACACGGTACACATGTTGCAAGTATTTGTTCAACTATTGCAAGTGATGCCAGAATAATAGTGGTCAGGGTTGGAAATATACAGACAGATATTTTTTCAAGAAGTACAGAGTTTATGAGGGCAATTAAATTTATTTTAGATAGAGCATTAGAATTAAGAATGCCTGTTACATTAAATATAAGTTATGGAAGTAATGAAGGTTCACATAGAGGAACATCTTTATTTGAACAATATATAGATGATATGTGTTTGTTTTGGAAAAACAATATAGTTGTAGCGGCTGGAAATAATGCAGATAAAGGTGGTCATAAAAGGATTAGGCTTCAAAATAATACTACAGAAGAAGTTGAGTTTATAGTTGGGGAAGGAGAGCGTATATTAAATATAAATATATGGCCAGATTTTGTTGATGATTTTAGTGTACATTTAGTAAACCCATCAAATAATCAAACACAAGCAATTTCTCTAACTTCAGGTGAAATAAGGAATACTTTGGGCGAAACTAGAATAACTGGTTATTTTTATCCTATAGCACCATATTCTCTTACAAGAAGAGTTACTCTACAATTAAGTTCAAATACACAGATAACTCCTGGGCTATGGAGAATTGTATTTGAACCAATAGATATAGTAACTGGTAATGTAAATATATATTTACCAACTTCTGAAGGATTAAATAGAAATACTAGATTTCTAATTCCTACTCAAGAGCTTACTGTAACAGTTCCTGGAACAGCAAGTAGAGTTATAACAGTAGGTAGTTTCAATTCAAGAACAGACATAGTATCTATATTTTCTGGTGAAGGAGATACACAATTAGGTGTCTTTAAACCAGACTTATTAGCTCCAGGTGAAGATATAGTATCTTTTTTACCAGGAGGTACAAGTGGAGCATTAACTGGAACCAGTATGGCTACTCCTCATGTTACAGGTATTTGCTCATTGTTTATGGAATGGGGAATTGTAAATGGAAATGATTTGTTTTTGTATTCACAGAAATTAAGGGCATTGCTTCTAAAAGGGGCAAGGAGGTTAAGTAATCAATCTTACCCAAATAATTCATCAGGATTTGGTTTTTTAAATTTATCAGATATAGATTTGTATACTCTATCTAGTATAAATCAAGACTTAGAAACAGAGGATATTGGATATAGAAGTATTAATAAGTCATTTAAAGATAGGGAAAATAATTATGAGCTTATAGATGGTTATAATGTACAAATACATAATGACTTAGAGACGGAGAATTATATAAGTAGAAGCATAAGTAGACAATCAGGAACACTATCAGGAATAGATATAGTTCACACCCCTGAATTTGAAGAAGAATTAGCTGGATTAGGCATGAGTCAAAGATTTTTTAAGATAAGTGATTCATTAGGTGTACTATCTATAGATAATACAGATTATAATAGCATAGAGAGAGTTTTACAACTTACTTCAATTATAAGAACGGTATCAACTACAAAGATGACACTACTTGGAGAAATTAATCGAGGTACTTTTGGAGGTGTAGTTGCAACAGAAGAAATGGGCGTAAATTTCTTTAAAAATAATCCTAATATTAACATAACAGGAAGAGGTACTCTAATAGCAATTGCAGATACAGGAATAGACTATCTACACCAAGATTTTATTTATCCAGATGGTACTTCAAAAATAGTATATTTATGGGATCAAACAAAAGAAGGAAATCCACCAGATGGTTTTTATATTGGTACAGAATATACACGAGAAGATATAAATCGGGCTATTGCAGACAATGACCCTAGTCTATCTCAGGATGAAGTTGGTCAAGGAACTATGTTAAGTGGTATATGTGCAGGGCTTGGAAATGTGAATAATGAATATGCAGGGATAGCAGAAGATGCTGAACTAATAATAATAAAGCTTGGTAAAATAGAGGGGTTTTATAATAGTGCAATGTTATTTGCTGCATCTCAGTATGCATATAAAAAAGCTTTTGAACTTGAAAGACCATTAGTTATAAATATATCTTTAGGTACTAGTAGTTTGGCAGGCTTAACTAGTAGGAGTAATAGTGAAAAAGCATTCTTTACTAGAGGTCTATGTATAACAGCAGGAGCAGGAAATGAGGGCAATACACAAACACATACATCTGGGATAATACCATATGTGGGAGGCTCTGTTGAAGTTGAGCTAGAATTAAATGAAGATGAAGAAGAATTATCATTAGAACTTTGGTTAAATAGACCAGATAAAGCTGATGTAATAATAGTATCTCCTACTGGAGAAGAAAGTAAAAGTGTTGGAATTTCAAATTATAATAAAGTAACAGGTTTATTTGATTTAGAAGGGACTGAATATTCTATAACGTATATATACCCAACCACTTTTTCTGGACAGCAATTTACTAATATTACTTTAAAAAATGCAAAAAGAGGTGTGTGGAAGATTCGATTAGTAGGAGTTTATATTATAACAGGAAGATACAATTTATACCTTCCAAATAGAGCACTTTTAAAAAGTGGAACTAGATTTAGAGAGGTAGACCCTTTTTATACTATAAATTATCCTGCTATTCAAGATGATTTAATAACTATAGGAGCCTACAATACTATTAATAGTAGTTTATGGCAAAGTTCATCAAGAGGACCAACTATTGAAAACAGACTAAAACCAGATATAGTAGCTCCAGGTGTTAATATAATAGCTGCTTATCCTGGGAACACATATGCAACTATAACTGGTACAGCAGCAGCTGCTGCACATGCAGCTGGAGCTGCTTCAATGTATTTTCAGTATACTTTTGTTGATCGTAGATATCCAAACCAAGCATACGTTCAAAAAATAAAAACGTTTATGCAAGCTGGAGCTAGAAAGGATTCAAACACAGAATATCCAAATACAAATGCTGGATATGGGCTTTTGGATGTTAGAGGAATGTTTGATGTTTTAAGATAGGAGGGATTTATGGAAAAATCTTATTGTATAATTTATCAAGGTGATATAGAATCTGCACTCCAAGAAAATGGAATAAATAGGTATATGGTTTTAAATAGTCAACTTGCAGTAATATATGTACCTATAGATTTTGATGAAACTATTTTAAATAATATAATACAAGTTGCTTGGTGGGAAGAATCTGAACCAATGAGCAGTCTAATTGAAATAACTAATAATGTAGCTAGTGGAGAAACCATTACAACAGCAGCTGAAACTGAGTATATCTATGAAAATCCATATAATGATATAACAGGAAGAGGAATTTTATTAGCAGTTATAGATTCTGGCATAGATTATTTGCATCCTGACTTTATAAATGATGATGGAACTAGTAAAGTTTTATATTTATGGGACCAAGAAGCAAATACAAATCCACCTCCAGAAGGTTTTATTTTTGGAAGTGAGTTTACAAGAAGTGAGTTAAATATAGCCATAAGTAGAAATGATGGAAGTTTGAGTCAAGATAATATAGGTACTGGAACTTTAGCTTCTGGTATATTGGTTGGAAATGGAAGAGTAAATTCGCAGTATAGAGGTATTACTACAGAATCGGACTTAATAGTAGTTAAATTAAAATCATATACAGATACTTATTATGCTGGAAGGATAAATTACAGTGTTTCAGATTTTTTAGCAGCTATAACATATGTTACCAATATAGCAAGAACAGAAAATAAACCAATGATAATAAATTTGACTATTGGAGTTAAGTCAGGTGCTGTAGCAACTACTTCAATATTAGACACTTTTAATATATTGAGTAGTGCTGGTGTGGTAGTAGTGAGTGGTGCAGGAAATCAAGGGAATACAGATATTCATTATTCTGGAAGATTTAGCAGTGTAGGCGAAGTTCAAGATGTAATAATACAAGATGGGGATGACTATGCACTTGATATAACACTAAATACGAATGGTCCAGATAAAATAGGAGCACAGATAATATCTCCTTCAGGTGAAGTTAGTCATGATATAAGGTATTCTCCAGACTTTTATATATATAGAGGAAAATTTAACTTAGAAAATACTACTTATGCAATGCGATTTATTTATCCATATATTACTTCTGGAAAAGAAAATCTGGAGATAAGATTAAGAGATATAAAGCCCGGGGTATGGATTTTAAGATTGACTTCAGAGCTTATAATAGGGGGCGAATATGACATATACTTGCCAAATAAAAACTTGATAGCCCCAGATACGAGGTTTTTAGACCCTGATTCAGTAGCTACAATAACTATGTATGCTGCTAGTGATGATGTAATTACAGTTGGTACATTCAACAATAAGACTGATAGCATGTGGATTGGTTCTTCAAAAGGGCCGATTAGAGGAAGAGGAATTAAGCCAGATATAGTAGCTTCAGGTGTAGATATAATATCTACATATAAAAATGGAACATATAATACAGGAACAGGAACAGGAGTGAGTAGTTCTATTGTCACAGGTGTTTTAGCTTTATTAATGGAATACTTAGAAAAACAGAACAATATACCAAGATTATCATTGTTTACACAAGTTTTAAAAACGTATTTGATACTGGGGGCTACAAAACTAGACATATATACATATCCAAATGTATCACAGGGATATGGGATTTTAAATTTAAAAAACACAATTCAACAGATAGCAAATACTCTATAAATAAGAACTTATGTAAAATTATACTTCCATAAATAGTTTAATTTTATTATATAAATTAGACATCAAAAAAATGGCATCGGAAATCTATATGAAAATTTAAAAAAATAGTTCTGTATTTTGTGTATATGAAATAAATATTTTGTATATAAATATGTATAAATTAAGTATTAAAAAGATATGCTATTGATTTAAAATCATTATAATTTTAACTTATGAATTTTATTTGAAAAATTGCTAAAACTATTACAAAATAAATAATAGAGGTGATAGTTTTGGAAAATAAAAAAGCAAGAGCATTAAAAGGTAAAGACAATAAAAGACTTAGAAGTCCACTTTTAGTTGGAAATGAGTCAACAGCAGCATGGGCTGATGTTGAAAAATTAAAACCTCATAGTAAAGTTTCAGTACCCTCAATTAAGGGTGTCGAAGAAGCAAAAGACTGGGTTGACAATGGAAGTAAATTATAAAATTTTGGAAATTGAATTAATAAAGTAGTAATAAAAATGAGTATTTATTGTAGTTATGTAGAGTAGAGCTATTCATATTATAAATAGCAATCAGTATCAATTATATAAATTTATTGACTAAAAATTTATAAATTGGTATAATTTTGTTAATTAGCAGAAATAATAAAAGATAAATACTGTGAAGAGAAGAGTAGGTATAAAATGTAGTTTTAGCGAGTTGAGGATGGTGAAAGCTCAATACGAGGTTTATATTGAAGAACATCTTGGAGTTTCTAATCGAAAGCTTATTTAGTAAGTAGACTTAGACGGAAGGCACCGTTATAGGCTTTAAGCATTGCTTAACTAAGAGGTCATTATGACAACTAGGGTGGTACCGCGAGAGTAATAGTCTTTCGTCCCTTTATATAGGGATGAAGGGCTTTTTTTATTGAAATTATATTTAAAAGAAATTAATAACAATTATACTAGGAGGATTTAAAATGCAAAAGGAATTTATAACAGTAAAAGAATTGTACAGAGATAAAGAACAGTACATAGGGAAAACTGTAAAAGTAGCTGGATGGATAAGAACATCTAGAGTATCTAAAAACTTTGGATTTATAGAGTTAAATGATGGGAGCTTCTTTAAAAATATGCAAATAGTATTTGATGAGAAAGTAGAAAATTTTAAAGAAGTAGGTAAGTTACCAATAAGTTCATCTATACTTGTAGAGGGAGAATTAGTATCTACAGAAGGAGCTAAACAACCAGTAGAAATACATGCAAAAAGTATAGTTGTAGAAGGTGAATCAGATAGCACATATCCATTACAAAAAAAGAGACATACACTTGAATATTTGAGAACAATAGCACATTTAAGACCAAGAAGTAATACTTTTTCAGCTGTATTTAGAGTAAGATCAATAGCTGCATATGCAATACACAAGTTTTTCCAAGAAAGAAACTTTGTATATGCACATTCTCCAATCATAACAGGTAGTGACTGTGAAGGTGCAGGAGAAATGTTTAGAATAACAACTATGGATTTAAATGATATTCCAAAAACAGAAGATGGGAAAATAGATTATACTCAAGATTTCTTTGGAAAAGAAGCTAATTTAACAGTTAGTGGTCAATTAAATGCTGAGATAATGGCACTTTCTTTTAGAAATGTTTATACTTTTGGACCTACATTTAGAGCAGAAAATTCTTATACAGGGAGACATGCTTCAGAATTCTGGATGATAGAACCAGAAATAGTCTTTGCAGACCTTGAAGATAACATGGAACTAGCAGAAGATATGATAAAATATGTTATAAGCTATGTTTTAGAAAATGCTCCTGAAGAGATGGAATTCTTTAATAGCTTTATAGACAAAGGTTTATTAGAAAGATTAAATAAGATAGTAAACTCTGAATTTGTTAGAATAACATATACTAAAGCAGTAGAGTTATTGATTGAGTCAGGTCATGAATTTGAGTATCCAGTTGAATGGGGATGTGACCTTCAAACTGAACATGAAAGATATATAACAGAACAAATATACAATTGTCCAGTGTTTGTTACAGATTATCCAAAAGATATAAAAGCTTTCTATATGAGAATGAATGAAGATGGTAAAACTGTTAGAGCAATGGATTTATTAGTTCCTGGTGTTGGAGAAATCGTAGGAGGTTCTCAAAGGGAAGAAAGAGAAGATGTTTTACTAGATAGAATTCATGAAATGGGATTAAGAGAAGAAGATTACTGGTGGTATTTAGAACTTAGAAAATTTGGTACTGCTACTCACTCTGGATTTGGTCTTGGATTTGAAAGAATAATTATGTATATGACAGGTATGTCTAATATAAGAGACGTTATACCTTTCCCAAGAACTCCTAAAAATGCTGAATTTTAATAATTATATATAATACAACTATAAATAACTTGTATATTATCTAGTTTAGATATATGCAAGTTATTTTTATTGTGTCTATAAATATATAATTTTAAATTAAGCATAATAAAACATAAACAACAAAACTTAATAAATTATTAAAGTACTAGTGCTTGTTAAAAAATAACAACAATAAATAAATTAGATAAATATATCCAATTAAGGTATAATTAAGATTTATATGATATAGTTATATTTGATAATTTACAATAGTAAAACTTGGAGGGAAAAATGAGTGAAAAAAAAGTAAATAATATGGATTATTCAAATGATAATTATTCCAAAATGACAGGTGAAGCAATTAGAAAAATAAAAAATATCAATATTACACTTAAGAATAAAGAAGAAAAAATTTGTTCTAGTTGCAATAAAGAAAATAGTACTAAAGATAATTACTGCAAATTTTGTGGAAATGAACTTTATGAAATAGCATCATTAAGACCACTTGAAGCAAAACTAGACTTGAAATCTAAAATAAAAGAGCTTTCATACTACGCAAATACAAGAGGCGTATTTTTAACAACCTTTACAACTGTATTTATATTATTTATCATTGCACTGATATTTAAAGCTATTATAACTATTCAATTTAATGATATTAGTTATTTGGTAAATCCAGCACATATAATCCTAGCTCTTAACTTAGGTCAAATTAGTGTATCTATGTCTACTATGATGGGCTCTGGATTTATAAATGCTAATATAGGTTTATTAATATTACTTATAATTCCTATTCTAGGATTAATAATATCAAACTTAATTTTTATGAGAAAAAGATGTATAGATTCAAAAACTGTATTAGCAAATTCTCTTGGAGTTGGAATTATTTATGGATTAGTTTTAGCTATTTTATCTATTTTTACTAATGTAAAAACTAGTTCACATAGTATGTTAGAATATGGATATGCATTAGAATATAGTTATGAGTTTTTTAGTGTTCTTTTAAATGGATTTGTATTAGGATTTATATGTACATACATAACTACTTATAAAAAAAGTTATGAAAAGGAAAATATGTATATGTCTCTTTTTTCAAATTCTATAAAAATATTTATATTAGGTTATGTTTTAGTATTAGTCATACTATTTGTATTAACTATATCTGATAGTAGTTACTTAAATGAATTAGATATGAGTAGCTATTTAAATGGATTAAATTTATTTGCTATATTGCCGCAAATAGCCAGTTATATGTGGGCTTTTGCAAATGGAATTTCAGTAACTATAATAAATTCAACAGTATCAATATTTACTTTAAGCTCATCATCTTTATTTGGAGATACTAAATTAATGTTTTATGCGATGGGAGCTTTGTCTATATTAATACTATTATTAAATGGATATAAACTAAGATTTAAGTGTAGTACAGATAGTGTCAAGCCTGTAATAGTATTTAGTGTGTACTATGCATTTTTAATGGGAATGTTGGCTTTATTTAGCACATTTATACTCGATAGTAATATTAATTTCTTTAATACAACTAATTATGGAGCAACTTTAATAATGCAATTTAAAGTATTCCAAACTATTATAATTTCATTTATATATAGTTTTGTGATATCTTTAATAGGATATAAGCTAAACTCAGCGGATTAAATATGATTGGAGGGAATTTTTATGGAAGAAAATACTAATAATAAAGTAGATGATAAATTTTCTAGAATTAAGAAAAAATTTGGTAGTGGAAAGTTTAAAGTTGAATTATATAAAGAAAAATCAAAACTAAATAGAGAGATTGATTATATTCAAGAGAAGAAAGCTAAGATATTCTTGGAAATGGGAATATTGACATATCAAAAAATTAGAGAAGATTATATTGATGATGAGAGTTTTGACAAATTCTGTGATGAGTTACTGGAACTTGATAAATTAATCTATGAAAAAAATATGGAAATTAATGAAATGGAAATGGCAGAAAGTAATGTAACTTGTGAATGTGGTTATGTTGGAAATGTAAATGATAAATATTGTGCTGAATGTGGTAAAAAGTTTGAGTTGGAAAATGAATGTGATGATTTTATAGTTTGTGGATATTGTGAAAGTGAAATAGATTCAGAGACTGAATTTTGTCCATGTTGTGGAAGAAAAATTATAATGGATTTAGAATAATATTGGGAAACCTATGTATAGTGTACATGGGTTTTTTTATTGAAACTATTTAAAGATAGTGTCTGTAAAAGTATTCAAAGAAAATGAAAATAAACACCAAAAAAATGAAATAAAATTTCTTTTATATATAAAAAATGAGCTTATATATGGAAAAAACTAGTATAAACCTAGAATTAAGAAAAAAATATGAAAAAATATTGCAAAGAAAAAGTTTTCATGTTATTATTAATACATAAATCAAGAAAATAAATTTCAGAAATGAGGTAATTGAAAAAATGCTAGATAAGGTAAAGGGAAGATTAATAGTATCATGCCAGGCTTTAGAAAATGAACCTCTTCACAGCCCTTTTATAATGGGTAGAATGGCTAAGGCTGCTATGGAAGGTGGAGCTGTTGGAATCAGAGCTCAAGGAGTTGAAGATATTATTGAGATAAAAAAAGTTACTGGACTTCCTGTTATAGGTATTATAAAGAGAAATTATGAAGATTCAGATATATATATAACACCAACTAAAAAAGAAGTTGATGAACTTTTGACAACAGGGTGTGAAATGATAGCTTTAGATGCTACTAATAGAGTTAGACCAAATAATGAAGATTTAAAAGAAATTATAAAGTATATAAAAGAAAATGGTGTTCTAGTAATGGCGGATATTTCAAATTATGATGAAGCTGTCAAAGCACAAGAATACGGTGTAGACTGCGTTTCAACTACACTATCTGGATATACTCCATATACAGAAACTTTAGAAGGTCCAGACTTTGTATTAATGGAAAGACTAGTTAAAGATTTAGAAATACCTGTAATAGCAGAAGGAAAGGTAAATACTCCTCGAGATTTAAAAAAGGTTTTCGAACTAGGAGTTCATTCATCAGTTGTAGGTTCAGCAATAACAAGACCACAATTAATAACAGAAAAATTTGTTAAAGTAATTGAAATTAATTAAAAATTAATTTATAAATTAAAAATTTATTATATTTAACTATATTTGAAAATTAAAATTGGAGGTAAAGGTATGAGAACAACAGATATGAAGGGAATTTATTCAGCATTATTAGTTTCATTTGATAAGGAAGGAAATATAAATGAAAAAGGGTTAAGACAAATAATTAGACATAATATAGATATTTGTAAAGTAGATGGGCTTTATGTAGGAGGTAGTACAGGAGAAAACTTTATGCTTTCAACTGATGAGAAGAAAAGAATATTTGAAATAGCTAAAGATGAAGTGAAAGAAGAAATAAAATTAATAGCTCAAGTTGGTTCAGTTAATTTAAAAGAAGCTGTAGAACTTGCTAAATTTACAACTGATTTAGGATATGATGCTATAAGTGCTGTTACACCTTTTTACTATAAATTTGATTTTGAAGAAATAAAATACTATTATAATACAATAATAAATTCTGTAGATAATAGATTAATAATATACTCTATACCATTTTTAACTGGGGTTGATATGAGTTTAGACCAGTTTGGAGAATTATTTGAAAATGAAAAGATAATAGGTGTTAAGTTTACAGCAGCAGATTTCTATTTATTAGAAAGAATGAGAAAAACATTCCCAAATAAATTAATATTTGCAGGATTCGATGAAATGATGCTACCAGCTACAGTTCTAGGTGTAGATGGAGCAATTGGTTCTACATTTAATGTAAACGGTATCAGAGCTAGACAAATATTTGAATTAACTAAAAATGAAAAAATATCAGAAGCACTTGAAGTACAACATGTGACTAATGACTTAATAACAGATATATTAGGAAATGGTTTATATCAAACAATTAAATTACTACTTGAAGAACAAGGTGTCGAAGCTGGATACTGTAGACAACCTATGAAAGAAGCAACGGATGAAATGAAATCAAGAGCAAAAGAAATATACAGAAAGTATTTTTAATAAAATGCTTTTAGTATGGGAGGAGTAGTCAAATGGTAGGATTTACTTGGATAGATTTTGCAATACTGGTAGTTTACTTATTGGCAGTTTTATTTGCAGGATTGTTATTTTCAAAAAAAGAAATGAAGGGAAAAGAGTTCTTCAAAGGTGATGGAACTATTCCATGGTGGGTTACATCAGTATCAATATTTGCCACATTATTAAGTCCAATATCATTTTTATCATTAGCAGGTAATTCTTATGGTGGGACTTGGATTTTATGGTTTGCACAGTTAGGTATGTTTATAGCTATACCTTTAACAATAAAATTTTTCTTACCTCTGTATAGTAGGTTAGAAATAGATACAGCATACCAGTACTTAGAAATGAGATATGAAAGCAAAGGTCTTAGAGTACTTGGAGCTTTAATGTTTATAGTATATCAAATAGGACGTATGTCTATTATAATGTATCTTCCATCAGTAGTGCTTGCTGGTCTTACAGGAATACCTGTAAATGTACTGATAATAGTTATGGGTGTAATAGCAATAATTTATTCATATACAGGTGGATTAAAAGCTGTTTTATGGACCGACTTTATACAAGGGATGGTGCTAATAGTAGGTGTTACAGGGACATTATTCTATTTAATAGCAAGTATAAATGGTGGTTTTGGAACAGTAATGGATACTCTTACAACTGGACACAAGTTCTTAGCAACCAATGAAGTTATGTTTGATAAAAATATACTATCTACAAGTGCATTTATAATATTTGTTGGAGCTGGTCTTAATACTTTTTCATCATATGTATCAAGTCAAGATATAGTCCAAAGATTTACTACAACAACTGACATAAAGCAACTTAACAAAATGACATATGGAAATGGTGTTTTATCAATGGGACTTGCAACAGTATTTTACCTAATTGGAACTTGTTTATTTATATACTATACTCAAAATCCAGATTTAGCTCAAACAGTTCAACAAGACCAAGTTTTTGCATCATATATAGCTTATGAATTACCAGTAGGTATAACAGGAATACTACTTGCAGCGATATATGCAGCTTCTCAATCAACTTTATCAACAGGGCTTAACTCAGTTGCTACAAGTTGGACTTTAGATATACAAACTATCATAACAAAAGATATAAGTATGGAAAAACAAACTAAGATAGCACAATATATATCATTAGGTGTAGGTATACTTTCCATAGCTGTTGCAATAGTTTTAGCAAATGGAGAAATAAAGTCAGCATATGAATGGTTCAATAGTTTTATGGGGCTAGTACTAGGTGTTTTAGCAGGAATATTTGTACTTGGTGCATTTTGTAAAAAAGCAACTAAGATGGGAGCATATGTTGGATTTATAGTATCAGCAATTTTAGTTGTTTATCTAAAATACTGTATGCCAGAAGTAACTTCTTGGGCATATTCTCTAATAACAATAACTACTTCTGTAGTAGTAGGCACAATATTTAGTGCAATAGAAGCTAAAGTCAAAGCAAAAGTATCCTTACCAAGAGCTGAGACTACTGTTTATTACGAAAAATAATATTATAATTGAATGATAAATTGTCTTATAGAGTGATTAGATAAATAATTTAGTTACTCTATAAGATTGTATAATACTTTATATATAAAAGTCTAAAAAATAGCGTATATAATTATATAGGGAGATAGTGCTTATGATATTTGGAAATATAAATCATAGTAAGACATATTCAACATTACATGAAGATTTACTTAGATGTTTTGAATATGCTAAAGATAATTCATTAATAGATTATGAAAAAGGTACTTATACAATAGATGGTGATGATATTTTTGTGAATATTGTAGAGTATAAAACTTGTGAAAAAGAAGAAAGATTCTGGGAAGCCCACAAGAAGTATATAGATGTCCATTTGATGCTTGATGGGAGTGAACGAATAGACTTAAATTTTATAGAAAATTTAGAACAAAAATCATATGAAGAAGAGGGCGATTTTTTACCTCTTGATGGAAAAAATAATGGATATGTTGAACTTAGAAAAGGTGATTTCTTAGTGTGTTATCCAGAAGATGCTCATATGACAGCAATAAAAGTTTTAGAAAAAGAAAATATCAAAAAAGCTATTTTTAAGGTTTTGGTTAGATAATGAGAATTTATATAATCACTAAGGCTGAAAATAGTGATTTAACTTTCAGCGATTAGTGAGATTTCGTAAATTTTAGTTAGATTACTATTTTCAGTCTTAGTTTTTTACAAGATAAATTGAAAACAATTAAAAGCTTAAAGATTTGTAAAGGAGTTAACTTATGGAAAATATAGATGTATTCTTATTAATAGGACAAAGTAATGCTAGAGGATTGGGAAATCCAAAAGAGAGTGTCATTCCAAATGAAAATTGTTTTGAATATTTGAGTACTGATGAAATTATAAATATGAGATGTGAACTAGAGACTTCAGAGGGAGATGGTACTATAGCACCTGCGTTTTCAAATGAATGGAATAAACTTACTGGTAATAAAGTTTGTTTTATTCACAATGCAAAAGATGGCTCAAGAATAAAAAACTGGAATCATGATAATAACTGGTTTCTAAATGATACTATAGAAAAATTCAATGCAGGATGTAGTACCTTAAGTAAGCATTATAATATAGAAAATAAATATATTATTTGGATTCAAGGTGAAAGTGATGCAAAATACGGTACTGATGCCTTATACTATAAAGAAAGTCTAAAAAAAATTGCATATAGACTTAAAGAAGAATGTACAATTGATAAAATGTTTGTAAGTTTAACTGGTTATTGGCTTGGAGAAGATGAATATTTTATTAGAACAAGACGAATTGCAGCAGCACAGGAGTCTGCTTGTAAAGAATGTGATATATTATGTGTAGGAAGTAAAATTGCCATGCAATTTCATGATAAAGGGCTAACTATTGATGATGTTCACTATACTCAAGAAGGTCTTAATATGTTAGGAGAAGATTTATGTAAAAATATTTATAAATATCATATAACTAAGGAAAAAATTATATTAAATGATACAATAGATTTATCAGAAGCAAGGAAATATATATGTGAATTGGAAAAGATAAATAAAAAATTCGTATAATATAAGATTTTAAATAATGATGTTAATTTATAAAAATAATTTATATGGAGATATGTTATGAAAAATTACGTTTGTATAGATGTTGGAGGTACTTCAATAAAATATGGATTTATTAGAGAAGATGGATTAATAATTGATAAATCAAGTTTAGATACTGAAGCAAAAGAAAAAGGTGGAGAAGGAATATTATCTAAAATAAAACAGATAGTAAAAAAATATATAAAAGAAAATGAAATAAGTGGTATATGTATATCAACAGCAGGTATGGTTGACCCAATTGAAGGTAAGATATTATTTGCATTAGAAGAATTAATTCCAAATTATAATGGTATGGAATTAAAAAAGGAAGTAGAAAAAGAGTTTAATATAAAATGTGAAGTTGAAAATGATGTCAATTGTGCTGGGCTTGGTGAGATGTGGCTTGGAGCAGGCAAAGGAGCAACATCCTCTATATGCTTGACAATAGGTACTGGAATTGGTGGTTGTGTTATAATGAACAATAAACTAATAAATGGATTTAGTAATAGTGCTGGTGAAGTAGGATATATGAATATAAATGGAAGTTCTTTTCAAGAATTAGCATCTACCAGCAGTCTAATTAAAAAAGTAGCAAAAATAAAGAATTTGAATGAAAATGACTTAAATGGAAAAATAATTTTTGATTTAGCAAAGAATAATGACGAAGATTGTTTAAAAGAACTCAATAATATGATAAAATCATTAGCAGTTGGAATCGCAAATATATGTTATGTAATAAATCCAGAAGTAGTAATTTTAGGTGGTGGAATTATGGCACAAGAAAAATTTCTAAAACCAAAAATAGACGAAGCATTAAAGGAGGTTCTTATAGAGAGAGTTTACAAAAACACTAATGTAGAATTTGCAAAGAGACAAAATGATGCAGGAATGCTTGGGGCATTATATAATTTTTTAAACAAAATATAAAGAATAGAAGGGTTTTTAATGAGTATTTTAGAACAATTGGAATCACCAACTTTTAAAGTCACAAAGTCAGATAAATTATTGATAGCTTATATAAAAGAGAATATAGAGGATGTATTTTATAAGCCAATATCACAAATAGCTAAAGAGAGTAATATTGGAGAAGCAACTATAACTAGATTTGTAAAAAAAATGAATTTTAGTGGATTGCAGGATTTTAAAGTTACTTTAGCACAAGAGATATCAACCATCAATAAAAAGAATATTATAAATAAAAATATACAAAATGATGAGCCAGCTTTGGATACAGCAAAGAAGCTTTTAAGTTCGAATATAACAACTTTAGAGAATACAGTAGAGATAATCAACAGTACAGATGTACATGATTGTGCAAGGCTTATAATAGATGCAAAGAAAGTTTACTTTATAGGTATTGGATATTCTGGTATAATAGCACAGGATTCAAACTATAAATTTATGAGAATAGGACTTAATTGTGTGAGCTTTGATAGTAGCCATACAATGATAATGATGTCTTCCATAATGAAAGAGGGAGATTTAATAGTAGCAATTTCACATTCTGGTGAGACTGAGGAAATTATAAAAACTGTAAAGCTTGCAAGAGCTAATAATGCTAAAATTATATCAATTACTGAAAATAAAAACTCTGAATTAAAAGATATTTCAGATGTGCACTTATCTTATGTATCAGGAGAAACGGTATTGGAAACTGGTTCAATATCTTCTAAATTAGCACAATTTTTCATTATTGATTTAGTATATACACAGGTAGTAAAAGAACTTTCTAGTGAAGCTATTGAAAGAAAGATTAAAACTACAAATGCTATAAAATTGTTTAAAAATGAATAAAATAAAAAAATTTGTAATGTTTTATAGAGCTTTCTTAAAAATTTAGGAATGGAGAGATATTACATGTCTAAATTAAAAGATTATAATATTGATAAAGTAATGATTTTTAACAATTTATGTACTGAAACGAAGAATCAACTTAAGGAAAAAGCTAAACTAAAAAGATTACAAAAAAAAGAAATTTTATTTTATGAAAAAGATAGCTTGGACAGTGTTTATATACTCTTAGATGGAAAGGTGTCTATTTTTAAGATAAGTGAAAATGGTGAGAGAAAGGTAATTTTTATTTTGAATACTGGTGAAATTATAAACGATATTACCTTTGACTCTTCTAAAAATTCTACTGTTGGATGTGAGGCATTTGAAAACTCAATTGTAGCTTATTATAGTATTGAAGACTTTTTAGAAATTATGCAAAATGATTTTCAACTTACAAAAGATATTATTTCTTATATGGAAAGAAGAATAAGACGTTTATATAGACAGTTAAAAAATTCTATATCCATAAAAGTAGATAAAAAACTTGCAGCAAAGTTATATAGATTAAGTAAAGAATTTGGAATTTGCTGTGGAGAATGGACTCTACTAAATGTAAATATTACAGTTACATATTTAGCTGATATGCTTGGCTGTAAAAGGGAGACTGTTTCTAGAATGATAAAAGTATTGCAAAAAGAAGAACTTGTAAAGATTGATAATAAAGGTTTTTATGTTAAAGAAATTGAGTTATCAAAATACTTTAAAAATAATTAATTATTATTAAGTAAAAGTATTATTAAAAATTTAATTAAATGAAGATATTATCAAGAGAATCTATTTATAGATTCTTTTTTATTTTATAGATTTTTTTATTATCTAATTCACTAATATTTATCTTAACTTTATTGAATTTTATAAAAAGCAGATAAGGTTTTTTATTATTTTTGAAACTGTGATAATTATCACAGAAGTATAGAAAATAAAGTGTTAAGATTTAAACAAGATAACAAGTAAGCAAAACTAAAATATAAGAAAGGTGATAAAAATGAAATTAAAATTAGATTCATCTAAATTCAATGAAGGTCTGAATTATCTAAAAAAAGACTACAAGATATTTGCACCAGTTCTAATACCATTTAAAGGTACTTTTTCAGATACTGACATGATAAGGTACAAAGAGGTAAACGCTTTTGAAGAAATGGAGTTTGCTCAAAAATCAAATTTTTCACCAAAAGAAGTTGTACTCCCTATAAATCAAGTATTATTTTATTTTACTGAGAAAGAGTTTAAGGAAAGCGATTTAGACGACAAGAAAATTTTAATTTTCTTAAGAGCTTGTGATATAAATGGAATAAAAAGACTTGATGAAATATATCTAAATAATGGAGAAGAGAAAGATTATTTTTATAAAAACATTAGAGATAAAGTGAAATTCGCGCTTGTAGGATGTAAGGAAAGTTTTAGAAACTGTTTTTGTGTAAGCATGGATTCTAATAAAACTGATAATTATTCAATTGGATTAAATATAGAAGGAGATACACTGTATTTAGACATAAAGGATAGTGAATTTGAAGTATTTGATGGAGAAGCAACTGAGTTTAATGTTAATTATGTAACTGAGAATTTAATTTCTGTAGATGTACCAGAAAATATTGATTCAAATGAAATGATAGGAAATTCAATATGGGATGAATATGATACAAGATGTATTGGATGTGGGAGATGTAATTTTGTATGTCCAACATGTTCATGTTTTACAATGCAGGATATTTTCTATAAGGAAAATGAAAATGTAGGTGAGAGAAGAAGAGTTTGGGCTTCATGTCAAGTAGATGGATATACAGATATAGCAGGTGGAAATTCTTTTAGAAAAAAACAAGGGGAAAGAATGAGATTTAAAACTATGCATAAAATAAACGATTTCAAAAAAAGATTCGGATATCATATGTGTATTGGATGTGGAAGATGTGATGATGCCTGTCCACAATACATATCATTTTCAAAGTGTATAGAAAAAATAAATGATTTAGTAACTAGTAAGGAGGAAATATAAATGAACTCATATATACCAGTAAGTGCAAAAATACTAGATATAGTTAAACATACTGATAAAGAATGGACTTTTAGAGTAAACTGCAATACAAAAGGGGTATTGCCTGGAAAGTTCTATGAGATATCTATACCTAAATATGGTGAAAGTCCGATATCAGTATCAGGATATGGAGAAGATTATATTGACTTTACAATAAGAAATGTAGGAAAAGTAACTAGTGAGTTGTTTAATTATAAAGAAGGAGATTCTTTTTTTATAAGAGGTCCTTATGGAAATGGATTTGATGTGTCTCTTTATGAAGGAAGAGAAATTGTAGTAGTAGCAGGAGGAAGTGCATTAGCTCCTGTAAGAGGAATAGTTGAACATTTTTATAAAAATAAAGAAAAATGTGAAAAATTTAAGCTAATAGTAGGATTTAAATCGCCAAAAGATATTTTATTTGCAGATGATTTAAAGAGATGGAGTGAAAAACTTGATATTTTAGTTACTGTAGATGGAGCAGATGAAGGATATAGTGGAAACGTAGGATTAGTAACGAAATACATACCAGAATTGGATATAAAAGATATAAATAATACTTCTATAGTTGTAGTTGGACCTCCAATGATGATGAAATTTACAGTAGGAGAATTTTTAAAAAGAGATTTAGATGAAAAGAATATTTGGGTTTCTTATGAAAGAAAGATGTGTTGTGGAATAGGTAAATGTGGACACTGTAAGATGGATGATACTTATATATGTTTAGATGGACCAGTATTTGATTATTCATATGCTAAAAATCTTATTGATTAAAAAATAGCTACGCACACTCGTGAC
>NZ_JAGWCX010000029.1:0-47890 GCF_020657775.1 Clostridioides sp. ZZV14-6345
ATTTAAAGAATACACATAAATATTTCCAGACTCGAAAGTCTATTTCAAATTAATTTTGACTATTAAACTCAAGAATAAAATGAATAATATAGAATTAAGTTTTTAAGAGTATTTATAGAATAAGAATTCATATTTATAGTAAATCTATAAAATATGTAATTGAGTTTATAAAATATTTATATTAAATTCTGATAAAATATCTACTATATCAGGAGTAGGCGCTTTTTCTGTAATTATAGAACTAATATCTTCTAAATGAGCAAACTTGAAATTTCCATCAAATTTAAACTTTTTATCTTCCATAACTATAAATACTTTTTTACTTGAATTTATTATAGCCTTCTTCGTGAGACCATCTTCAATTTCAAAAGTTGTAAGTGAAGAGTTGAATACATCTACTCCACAACTTCCCATAAAAGTCTTATCAAACTTATATTTCGATATAAACTCTATAGTTGGAGTACCGACAAAACCGTCTAAACTGAGATTTAATAAACCTCCAGTGGAAATTATATTTAAATTATTTGGTTTTGAAGTAACTACATTTAGTATATCCAACATATTTGTAACAAGTGTTACTTTTTTATTACTTTCAGCTAACAACTTTGCAAGCAAGATGTTAATTGTAGAGATATCTAAAAATATAGTTTCTCTATCTTCAATTAAATTAAATGCTTTTTCTGCTATTATTTTCTTTGTTGGAATATTAATTTCTTTTCTGTCTTTTGTATCCTGATTCTCTAGTGTTTCTCTAGCTAGTACAGCTCCCCCATAAATTCTTCTTATTGAAGAAATCTTTTCTATATTTTTTAAATCTTTTCTTATACAATCTTCTGTAACATTAAATTTAGAACTGAGTTCTTTTACAGTAACTCTACCTTCTTTTTTTAGGATATTTAATATAGCTTGAATTCTTTCTTCTGCAAACATCTTCTACCTCTTTTCCTAATATAGTATGATTGTATATATTATAAGATAAAATACAATATATCAATTATTTTAACATAAAATGCAAAATTAATTTAACATAAAAAGTATGTTTTTTCTAACAGCCTATTTAGAATTTAATAAATAAAAAATTATAAAATTAAATATAAAATTGAAACAATAATAAAAAAGAAAAAACAATAATAAATTATTGAAAATAATGCCAAATCAATATATAATAAGAATAAATAAAGATTGAAGGGGGATATTTTAATGCAACTAATCTTAGATACAGGTAATGTGGAAGAAATTAAGGAGTTATGTACTTGTTTACCAATAGATGGTGTAACTACAAATCCAAGTATTGTTTCAAAGGAAAAAAAGAATTTTAAGGAGCTTATAATTGAAATTGGTGAAATTATAGGTGAAGATATGCCTATACATGCTCAGGTTATAAGTACAAAGTATGAAGAAATATTGGAAGAAGCATTATATATAAGTAGTTTGAGAAAAAATATATACATAAAAATACCTGTAACACAAGATGGCTTAAGAGCTATAAAAGACCTTCATAAAAAAGGTATAAAAATAACTGCTACTGCAATATTCACAGCTCATCAAGGATTTCTAGCTGCAAAGGCTGGAGCAAATTATATTGCACCTTATGTAAATAGACTTGATAATATATCTGGTGATGGAGTATCTATGGTTTCATCACTTATAAAAATAATAGATACTTATAAAATGGATACAAAAGTACTTGCAGCAAGTTTTAAAAATGCACAACAAGTTATAGAATTAATGCAACATGGAGTACATAGTGTTACAGTACCATATGATATTTGTAAAGCTATGATGAATCACCCATTGACTGACTGGAGTGTAGATAAGTTTATAGAGGATTGGGAAAATACTTTTGGAAAAGGTAGTAAAACAAATAATATTTAGTATTATGATAAAAAACAGTTTTATGTAATTGCATAAAAAACTTATATAAAAAGATGAAAATATGAATTTTCTTTTTAATAATTTAAGTTATTATCTTAAGTTAATTCATATTTTCATCTTTTTTTAAATTTCTAGACCTATAAATCTCCACCAAGGGAATGTTACACACATTATTATAAAATATGTTAAAGGAATCAAAGTTAAGCCATACTTAAAAATAATCTTACTATTGTATAGATTTTCACCATGCCCAACCATTATTGTCGCATGATGAAATGGTAGTATGTATTGTACACTTACTATAATGTAGACAAATAGGCATAAAGTAATACTATTTTCTTTTAGTATATGCAAACTTCCAAGTAATGGTATTACTACAGATGACGTAGTAACAGCACTTCCAAGACATATATTCAATACTATTGTTAGAGTTATTAAAAATAATATTGAAATAATTTCAGAGGAGTTTGGTATAAATTTTATTAGATAATTACCCATTATATCTACGACTCCAGAATATTTTAATACTCCTCCAATTGAAAAAGCTGCTATGAAAAAAATAAGGACCTTCCAGTTTATTTCTTTTAAAGTGTCGAATCCAATTATTTTTCTTATTAATAAAAGAAGTACACAAATTGACATTATAATTAGTGTGTTTATGTTATGTATAAACTGGGTTAAAAACATAAAAAACATTATTCCTAAACATAAAAATACATATTTTTGTTCCTTATTTAATAAATTAAACTCCATTTTAAAATTAGAATAGGAAAACTGAAATTTATTAGTATCAAGATTGTTGTAAGAAACAAATTTTATTGAAGATAATTCTTTTTTAAAAACAAGAACAAATAAAAAATAAGTTATAAAACAAGTAATTATAGTTGGGACAGACATATAAAGAGCCCATTGACCCCAATTTATATTACAATTTCCAAGTTCTAGTACAACATAGTTTAGAAGAGTGTCTCCATTTATAAAAAACATTGATGTAAAGGTAGAAGCTGTAAATATACTAAATAAAAGTATAGATTTTGAATCTTCAGTTATTTGTTGTTCTTTTAAAAACTCTTTGTAAAAAGCAGACACAAGAATAACTCTTGGAAATGGTTGTGGGATAAAAAATATTAAAACTATGCCTAAAATATATGATAAAAGAATCATCTTTTTAGGGGTATTTACGATATTTAAAATCAGTTTTTCAGAAATAATTTTTGCAACACCTGTTTTTGTAACTGCATTAGTAATTATATATGCAAGAATTATTATGTAAAAATTTTCTGTAAATAAAAATTGTAAAATAACATTTAATGGAGCAATATTAAAAACAAATGCTAAAATTACAAAAAACAATGCAACTACAGTTTTTTCAACAGAGTCTATAGCCCATATTAAAATAGTTAAAAAAGATAAGCATATAGAAAATTTTATATTGAAACTGTAATTAAGAGAGAAGTAGAGAATTATGGTAGCTATAACAGTCACATAAAATTGTTTTGGCTTAAGAATAATACCCATTTTTATATTCACCTCCATAATTTATTATATCATAATGGAGGTGAATACAATGAATGTGAATACATTTTATAAAAAGATTATTCATTGATTCTGTGATTTACAATAGCTTTAGTTTTCCAATGTCCTTTCTTATAGTAGATAACTGTAACAATAAGACCTAAAGTCCAACCAAAAGGAATACCCATCCAAATTCCGTCTGTTCCAAAAAATTTAGAAAGCATATAAGAAGCTGGAAGTCTTCCAAGCCATAAAGATACTATTGAGCTTATAAGTGCAAACATGGAATCACCAGCACCTTTCATTGCACTTGAAAGTACAAAAGAAGTTCCAATAAATAAAAAGAATGGTCCTATTATAAATAAGTAAGAAGAGCCAATTTTAATGACATCTTTATCAGTATTGAATAGAGCAATTAGATTTTCCCTAAATAGCAAAATTAAAGCAATAACTGTAACTGCTAAAACTAAGGTCATTTTTATAGATTCTCGAATGCCTTTTTTAACTCTTTCATTTTCTCCAGCACCTATGTTTTGAGCAACAAAAGTAGAAACAGCAGAACCAAGATTCATAATAGGTAAGCTTATAAAATTTTCTATCCTAAGACCAGCACCAAAAGCTGCCATAGCAGATGTACCATAACTATTAACTAAAAATTGAAGAGCCATATTTCCAATTGAAAACAACATTTGTTGAACTCCACTTGGAAGTCCTAATCTAAGCCCATCTTTAAATATTTTGTTATCATATACAATTCCTTTGATTTTAAATTTAAGCACTTCATGTTTTTTATTTAAATAAATTATACTTATTATAAATGATACTGCCTGAGCTATTATAGTGGCAAGTGCAACGCCCTCAACACCCATTCTTAGCACTACAATAAAAGTTAAGTCTAAAACTATATTTAGAATTGTGGCTATTATCAGAAAATAAAGTGGAGTTACTGAATCTCCAAGTCCTCTAAGTATTGCACTTACTGAATTATATCCAGCAGAAAATAATATTCCACTAAATATTATATTAAGATACAATTTTGATTGAGCAAAAACGGATTCTGGTGTATTCATAAGCTTAAGCAAGGGTCCACCAAATACTATTCCAAGAATACTTATTAATATAGAACCAATAAATAAAAGTATATATGTGGTATCAATAGTAGCTTTTACTTTTTTTAAATCTCCTGAGCCATAAAATTGTGACACTAAAATAGAAAATCCAAGGCTAACACCCATAAGCGCTGCCACCAATAAAAACATTATAGGGTTAGCTCCAGAGACTGCCGCCATTGCTTCTTTTCCGATAAATCTACCAACTATTATACTGTCAGCTGTATTGTATAGTTGTTGAAATAAACTACCAATAAGCATAGGCATGGCAAAAAAGAATATGGATTTTCCCTCATGACCTGTAGTTAAATCTTTCACCTTATTCCTCCAAATAAAAAAATTATTAATTTATTATAGTATAATCTTAACATAAACTTTATATCCAAACTATAAATAAATTGTATCAAAACATCATATATTTTTCAAAAATGTAAAGAATATAATTATAATTTAGATTGGAGAAATTAATATTTAAGATAATCGAATATTAATGCAAAATAAATATGATTATATACGTATATATTGACAAAATTAATTATATAAATTAAAATAATATTCGTAAAGAAAAATTCATGTTTTGTATTGTATAACATATAATTTTGACAATATGGGTCATAAGTTTCTACCGGAATACCGTAAATATTCTGACTATGTATACTATTATTTAGTTAATTAAATATTTAATTAACTGAATTATGAAGGATACGGCTCAGCTTATCAATTACTGCGTCTTTTTTTGTAAAATTTAATAGGAGGTGTTGTTATGCAAACAACAAACAGTAGTACTATGCAGAAACTTTTTCCAATTTTGAATAATAAAAATGTCGACATGAAGAAGGAAGTAATTGCAGGAGTAACTACTTTTTTAACTATGGCTTATATAATAGCTGTAAATCCAAATATTTTATCTGAGACAGGTATGCCAGCAGGTGCACTTGTTACAGGGACATGTTTAGCAGCAGCGTTTGGATGTATTTTAATGGGTGTAGTTGCTAACCTTCCTTTTGCTTTAGCATCAGGGATGGGTCTTAATGCATTTTTTGCATATACAGTAGTTTTACAAATGGGTGTTCCTTGGGGAGTAGCTCTTACAGCAGTATTTGTAGAAGGTATTATTTTTATAGTATTATCAGTAAGTGGAGTTCGTGAGGCTGTTGTAAATGCAATCCCCAAAAATATGAAACTAGCTGTTACAGGTGGTATTGGGATATTTATTGCACTTATAGGTTTAGTTAATAGTGGAATTGTTATTGGAGACCAAGCTACTCTTATCAAAATGGGTAAATTTACACCAGCAGTAATAATAACTTGCATAGGATTAATAATTATTGCTGTACTAGATAAAAAAAGAGTTAAAGGTTCTATACTTTTTGGAATAGTAGTAAGTTCATTACTTGCTTGGGCATTTGCTTTTATGAATCCAGAGTATGCACAAAAATTAGGTATATATTTACCTGGTGGAGTATTTAAATTTGAGAGTTTAGCACCAATAGCAGGTAAAATAGATTTAGGATATGTACTACATCCAACAAATATAGGTGGTTTTTTAGTAGTTGTTTGTACATTCTTATTTGTTGATTTCTTTGATACAGTAGGTACATTAGTAGGTGTTTGTTCTAAAGCAAACATGCTAGATGAAAAAGGAAATGTTCCTAATGTAGGTAGAGCTTTACTTACAGATGCAGTTGCAACTACAGTAGGTGCAGGGCTTGGAGTATCTACAGTTACAACTTATGTTGAGAGTTCAACAGGAGTTATTGCAGGTGGAAGAACTGGATGGACAGCAGTAACAGTTGGGATTTTATTCTTAGCTGCAATGTTTTTCTCTCCTGTATTTATAGCAATTCCATCATGTGCTACAGCACCAGCTTTAATATATGTTGGATATTTAATGCTTGGTACAGTTAAGGATATAGAGTTTGATAATATAACTGAAGGTGTTCCAGCTTTTGTTACTATTGCTTGTATGGCATTAACATATAGTATAGGTGATGGTTTAACTTTAGGTATATTAACTTATGTTTTCGTAAATATATTTTATAATATATTTGGAGCTAAAAAGGCAGAAGACAAAAAACATGTTTCTGTAGTAATGATTGTTTTGGCAATATTATTTATAATAAAACTTTGGCTACTATAATAGGTATTATTTAAAATTTTAATTTAATATAAAATAAAGGGCTGTAATTTATTATCAATTGTGATGATAAACTACAGCTCTTTTGTATTTGTTGTATTTTCGTATTTATTGTATTATTTAATAATGTCTATTAGTTCTCCATTTTGTAAAGTTTTAGGTGTAATTACTATATTGAACTCTTTTTGCAAATCTTTTATAATATCTAATTCTTTTTTTGTTATTATTGAGATTGTGTTACCACTTCTATTTCCTCTAGCAGTTCGACCACATCTATGCAGGTATTCATTTTTACTTTTTGGAAAATCCAAGTTAAAAACATGACTTACATCCACAATATCTAGTCCACGAGCAGATAAATCAGTTGTAATTAAAATCTTTGCTTTACCAAGTTTAAATTTATTTATTGCATTCTTTCTATCTTCTTTTTCCATGTTTCCAAAAATTCCTATTGCTTTGTAATTATGATAATTTAGTTTTGATACTAGGACTTCTATATTTTTTTCATTATTTACAAATACAATAGCTTTTTTTGGATTTATAGCTGCTAATGCCTTTCTAAGAAAAGTAAATTTATCCCTTATCTCACCTAATAAATATGAGTGATTGATGTTAGGATTTATTTGTGATTTTTCCTTTGTTTTTATTATTTCAAACTCCTTCATAAGTTTATCACAAATTTTTATAGTGCTATCGGTAAGACTTGCAGAGCATCCTATAATTTGTCTATCTCTTAACGTTGTTCTTATTATGTCTTCTATACAAGTTATATTTTTTCCATTCAATAGATTGTCCACTTCATCTAAGACAATAGTTTTTATATTATGTGATTTTAGCTTCTTTTGTTTTATCAAGTCTAAAACTCTTCCACAAGAGCCAATTACTATGTGTGGTTTTACTGCTTTTATATTTTTTATTTGTTTTTGTATATTGACCTCCCCAATTAAAGCTAAAGAAGTAATGGAGAGTTCTGCATTTTTAGCCAATAATTCAACCTGGTTTGTAATCTGCATTACTAATTCATGCGTAGGTGCAAGTATAAGAGCTTGTGTTTCTCTTTTTGATGTATCAATTTTTTCAAATATAGGTAAAAGGTACGCTAGTGTTTTTCCTGTTCCAGTCTGTGAATTAATCAATAAATCCTTATTTTGAATTATATTTCCTATAACAAGTGACTGAACTTCTGTTGGAGAAGTTATGTCTTGTTTTTTAAGTCCATCTATTAGAGTGGAACTTATTTTTAGTTGTTCAAATGTATTCATATTTTGCTCCTTATATTTAATAATTATAGTCAACTATTTTTTATTATACATTGTTTAGGTAAATCGAACTATATATTCTTTTATAATTTGCTAAAACTTATAATAAGTTTTTGATTATCTTTTCATAAATTATTATTTCAGAATGAAAACAATTCTTTCGATTGCTTATGTAAGCAGATAATTAACGTTGTTATGCTTAAACAATCAACCAAGCGCATAGTAACGCTGTTAAACTCATTTGTCAATAATATTTCTTGATATTTTCAAAATAATTGAGTATGATAGGATTAAACAAGTAAAAAAGCGAGGAATGATAACATGAAATATCAACTTTTAGGAGAGAATATACAAAGAATACGAGTTAAAGAAACTCCGTGAATGCTAATAAATTATTTTCTTCATTTTCTGTCACAGAAATTGACAGTTTAGTTCGTACTCTTAAAAAATTATTCCATTGTTTTGAAACTTATGGAAAGGATAGGTGAATTTATGAATAATACAAAACCAATATTTAAGGTTTTAGACATATTGATAATACTATTATTGCTGATTGTAACAATCGCAGGTATATATTCTTTTAATACTTCACATTCCTATGAGTTTGTGAATCAGTATGGTGATAGCATTCAAATGTGGGGAGCAGGAATATATGCTCATGATTCTTATTTCAAAGCTCCTATTTTTATTGGATCTGATGTTACAATTATATTATTTGTTGTACCCTTGTCAATAGTTACTTTTTTAAGAACTTGGAAAGAAGAAAGTGTTGAGAATTATATTCGCAGTTTTGGAATGGTCAGTATGTTGCTTTACTATTCCTCAAGTATCGCTTTTGGTGTTACTTATAACAGTTTGCATTTAGTATATATCACATTATTTGGCGTGTGCTTTTTTAGCACATGCATGTTACTTGCAAAATTGCATACATTTGGTATTAGACAAGAAAAAGTTTGCTCATATCATTTTACAAAAGGAATGAAAGTATTCTTGCTAGTGGCAGGAGTATCACTTTTTGTTGCGTGGCTCCCTGATATTATTATGTCTATCACAAGTGGAACTTCGTTAGAGTTGATTGAAGTATATACTACGGAAATTACATATGTACTTGATATGGGTATTATTAGCCCATTGATATTCATTACATATTATCTAATCAGACATGAAGATTTTTTAGGATATGTTTTTCTTCGTATGATTTTTAAGATATGTATATGTATTGGTGTCATGCTCCCTATTCAGACTATTTTTCAACTATTAGCTGGTATTTCAATACCAATACCAGCCTTAATAACAAAATGTTTCATATTTGTTGTCATGTCTATTTTTGCTACCTACTTTGAATATTGTATAAAACGAAAAACACAATATATTTAGTTAAACAAGGACGATAAAATGAGTATTAGTAGTGGAACTTTAGGAAAACAAAGAAACTAAAATAAACAAATTAGAAATTTATGGAGGTAAGCATTGTGAAAAGAGAATGGTGTCCAAAATGTGAATATAAGCAAAACTGAAAATACCGAAAAAGATAAAGATGAACATTCCATTTGTGAAGAATGTGGAAGTAAATTTTTAAAATCAAGTTCAGAAATGATTTCATTATGCCCAGAATGTGCTTATATTCTATATGGTTATCCGACTTGTGCCCATGTTTTCAAAAATGGCAGATGTATATATTGCTAATGGGATGGGAGTCGAAGTGAATATATAAAGTGGTTGCAAAATGGCTATTGAATATGGGAGCATTTGCAAAAATACTGTATATGGGAAAATGAAGAAAAAGCGTAGATTATGTATCACTATTCAGTGAGTTACACATAACCTACGCTTTTTTATATCTAACATATGCTTTTAATAACAGTGTCATATCAAAGCTCTTTCGTAAGTGGTAAATTGTGAACTAAACTCTTAATACCAACATCATTGCTCATAAACCTAGTGTTTAAGCGATAATCAGTATTTCTAATTTAAATTTATGGCAAATATAAATTATATCTATACCTTTATATTTCTAATACATTTGCATTTTATAGATTTCTAAAATAAACAAATAAAAGTTGTAATTGTTTGATATTTGTTATATATTATATATAACAAATATCAAAACTATAATATGGAGGGAAATTATGTTAAAAGTAATCAATGTATCTAAATCATATAAAAATAAAAAAGTAGTAAGTAGTGTCTCATTTGATGTAAATGATGGAGAGCTTTTTGGATTTATAGGTCACAATGGTGCAGGTAAAACTACTACCATTAAAGCAATTGTTGGGATACACGATTTTGAAGAAGGAGATGTACTAATAAATTCTAAATCTATAAAAAAACAGCCTGTTGAATGTAAAAAAGAAATGGCATATATACCTGATAATCCAGACTTATACGAATCATTAACTGGCATACAATATCTTAATTTTATAGCTGATATATTTGAAGTTGCCAAAGATAAAAGAGAAGAGTTAATAAAATATTATTCAAACAAGTTTGAACTTAATAAAGCATTAGGAGATTTAATATCTTCATATTCACATGGTATGAAACAAAAATTAGCTATAATTTCAGCTTTGATACATAGTCCCAAAATTTTAATTCTTGATGAACCTTTTGTAGGTCTTGACCCAAAAGCTTCATTTATATTGAAGGAAATTATGAGGGAATTCTGTGACAAAGGTGGTTGTATATTTTTCTCAACACATGTTTTAGAAGTTGCTGAAAAAATTTGTGATAAGATTGCCATAATAAAAGATGGAAATATAATTGCTTATGGAACTACAGAAGAAGTTAAGGGAAGTAATTCACTTGAAAGTATCTTTATGGAATTAATAGAAAAATAAAATGTTTTTTATACAATATAGTGTCTAAAGTGAGGAATGATAAAATATGAGCAATCTAAGTATATTAATAAAAACTAATATAATAAATGAATTTAAATTAAATGCGTTAAAAAAAGCTGATGCTAGAGAAAAACAAAAAATAATGGGAATGATACTTTCAGTTGTTATAATAGCAGGATTATTAATTTTTTATGTAACAAGTTTAAGTCTTTCTTTAGTTGATATCTTAAAGCAAATAAATCAGATGGAAATGCTACTGATATTTGGGTTTGGATTATCAACATTAACAACTATTGTTACATCATTATATAAAACATCATCATATCTATTTCAAGCAAAAGATTTAGACCTTTTAACTAGTTTACCTATAAAAGAATCTACTGTACTAGCAAGTAAGATATTAATGTTGGTTGGAGCAAACTATTTATTTTCTTCAATATGTATGATTATACCAGCAGTGGTTTACTTTTTAAATTCTGATGTAAGTATAACGTATTTCCCTTATTTGATATTGCTATTTTTAGCTTTACCATTATTACCAATAGTTGCTTCATCAATAATTTTTCTATTTATAGGACAGATATCATCAAGAATAAAATACAAAAATTTAGTATTAATCATAGGTAGCATTATATTGATGTTGCTTTATACCCTACTTATGTCAAGACTTAATTCTATGTCAGTTGAGATGTTAAAAAACAGTGTGTCTATTTCAGATACGATTAGAAAAATATATCCTCCTATATATTATTTTGTTGATGCTCTTAAAACAGGAAGTATAGTTTCATTTTTAGCATTTATAGCAATCTCAATAATACCATTTTTTTTGTTTGTAACTCTATTTGCAAAAAAATTTAAAGATATAAATGCTAAGATGAGTGAAGGATATAAGTCAAAAAGTTATGAATTTAAGAGTCAAAAAACTTCAAGACCTTCAAAAGCTCTATTAAAAAAAGAATTTAAGAGATATACCTCTTCATTTATATATTTTTTAAATTCATCTGCTGGTCTGTTATTTCTAATAGTAGGTACAATTTTAATATTATTATTTGGAGCAGATAAAGTGAGTGAGTTACTAAAATTGAATATAGATTTTAATTTTATAAAAGTACAATTATTAGGAGTATTCTTCTTTATAATAGTAATGAATTGTACAACATACTGTTCAATTTCTCTTGAAGGAAAACATTTATGGATACTGAAGTCTTCTCCAATAGATGAAAGAGAAATATTCTGGGCAAAAGTATTGATGAATTTTTTATTGAATGCACCATTATCTATCTTATGTTTAATATTAGTATCTATAAGACTAGACTTTGAAATTCAGTTTATTATTGTATCAATCTGTTTGCTTGTAAGCTTTTCAATGTTTGTAGCCTTAATGGGATTATTATCAAATTTATTATATCCAAATCTTGATTGGAAAAATGAAGTGGCTGTGGTAAAGAGAAGTGCAAGTATGATAATTACAATGTTAGTATCATTAGTCTATGTAGTTATACTTGGAGGTATATATATATTACTTGGAATTTCGTTTTTAAATATATATATTATTTTAGCAAGTATGCTTACATTAATATTAGATTTTATGATATGGAGAATTATTTCTACTAAAGGAGTAAAAATATTTAAAAATTTATAGGTGTATTTGTGTCAAATAAATACTTATTTTTTTTAGTATTGCAAAGAATATGTTAAGTAGTATACTATTTATAGTGATATGAAAAAATTTAGGAGAAAATAAATGAGAAAATTATCCAAAAGAGAAAAAGATTTTATTCAGTATGGATTTTTACTATTTTTGATATGTATTACTACTTATTTAGTATTAACTACTTTAGATATAAAACTGATACCTAAAATTATAAGACTAGTGAATAAGACTTACATATTTCTTGGCATATTGATAATTATAGTATATATGCTAATTGAAGCTATTGTAGCTCATTTGATAATAAATGCAGTTCAAAAAACAAAAGTGAGATTTATTGGTATTAAAATGGCTACAATGGGATTTTACTATAATTTGGTTACTCCATTTGCATCTGGAAGTCAACCAATGCAAATATATGCGCTTACAAAATATGATGTGAGTCTCAGTAAATCTGTAGCTATAGTTACTAATAAGACAGTGGTGTTTCAAAGTACAGTTACCATGTTTTGTGGAATTTTAATTTTATTAAATAAGCCATTATTAATGGCACAAGTACATTCTGTTAGAGTTTTGATAATGGTTGGGATGATTATGAATGTAAGTATGTTGTTAGGTGGACTATTAATAGTCTTTAGCCCCAAACAAGTAAAATTTATAGCAGAGATTTTGATTAATTTTTTATCTAAATTTAAGACATTTAAATTCTTAGATTCAAAACGTGATAGAGTGAATCATTATATTGATGATTATAATTACTCTATAAAAATATTTATTAAAAATGTGAGAGTTTTAGTTTTAAGTATATTACTTACTGTATTACAACTAATCGCATATTTTAGTGTAGTCTATTGTGTGTATAAAGCTTCAAATTTAAAAGGAGTATCATATATACATATAATAACACTACAGGTGTTTTTATATATGGCGATATCCCCAGTGCCAACACCAGGAAATGTTGGAGCCAATGAGGTTACATTTTTCACTATGTTTTCAAAAATAATTCCAAAAGAATTATTGGGGTATTCAGTGCTCTTATATAGTGGGTTTGTATACTATTTTATATTAATAATTTCAGGAATATTTACGTTTAGAACGCATTATACATTAAATAACTGGAAAAAGGAAGAAAAAGTAAACTCTAATTTAGAAGAAGTTATTGAAAAATTGAATTAATAAAATAATTAGGGAAATTTTAGATATAAATATAGTGTTAAATAAGCTATATTATATTGAGAAATTTCCCTTTTTTGATTAAAATTATAGAAATTTGAAATAATAAGTAATAAATAGAAAAAATTATATTATTTTGAAAGGAGAAAATATGGAAAAATATAAAAAAGACAAAAATAAAAGTAAAATTTCTAAGATTAAAAAAAATCCTGATAATAAACTTGAAATTTCTGAAGAATTACATCCAGGTAAAAATATAGGAAGTATGCTTGGGTATAGAATAGATAAGAAAAAAATGAATAGACCAAGTTAATGAAAATGTTGAAAATGGTACATTTTAAAAAATATATATAATGAAATGTTTTATTGTTAAATTTAAACTTATTTTAATAGGGGAAAAAGTCGAAAAATATCTAAAAAGATACAGATATAAATAATATCAATATATATATACTATAAACTTGACAAAATCAACCTTTTAATAATCAGTAAAAAATAGCAAAATTATATAAGCGTTATTTAATTGTCAAAAATGAAAGCTAAATTGCATGTATTAAAAAAAATGATTGATAACATTTATTTGTGTGATATAATTATATAGTAAAGCAATAAGTATATTGCATAATGTATACAAATTGGAAGGAGAGACGGACATGGAAGCATCTATACACACAATTGCCAGCAATAATTTATTGATAATTTTTGCTATTGTAAGTATAACTGGAATAATTTGTAGTAAACTTAGTGAAATAATAAAAGTTCCAGATGTAGTATTATATTTACTTGTAGGTATTTTAATAGGACCATCATTTTTAAAATTTATAGATATTCGTGGATTTCAAATAGAAAATCAACTAATACTTACATTTGGTTCTGCATTTATTTTATATTTAGGTGGAAAAGAAATAAGCTTAAAAGTATTGAGAAATGTTAAGATATCTGTATTCTTATTAGCTACTTTAGGAGTTGTGATATCTGCTTTTATAATGCAACAAGTAATAGGATTTACTTTTGGGATAAGTGCAATGACTGCTTTATTAGCAGGAACTATAATAGCATCAACAGACCCAGCTACTCTTGTACCTATATTTAATCAGGTAAAGATAAAGGATAGGGTAAAGCAAACTGTAATAAGTGAATCAGCTTTTAATGATGCAACAGGAGCTATACTAACATCAGCAGTGTTGGCTGTAATTTTGTCAAATAAATTTTCATTAGGTGAAAATATTTATGAATTGGGGACAATGGTTATTGTCGGAGTTTTAGTTGGTTTAATTACAGGAATATTGCTTTTGAAATTAGTTAACGATAAACCTTATGGAATATTTAAAGATTTTGCACCAATAATATCTGTTATTTCAGTTGTAGTTGCATATGAATTATCTACAAAATTGGGTGGAAGTGGATATATGTCTTGCTTTATTGTAGGTATAATAACTGGTAACAAGAAAAACTTTAAAATTTGGTTAAGTCAAAAATCTTATGATGCAGATTTTTATGTTGCTGAAACTTTAGGTACTATTTGTCGTATGGCAATATTCATAATATTGGGTAGCCAGGTTAATTTAGCTCAATTAAGTAAATATTTTATGCCATCTGTAATTACAGTATTAGTATTAATGTTTATAGCAAGACCACTTTGCGTTTTAGTTTGTACACTTGTAGATAGAGAAGCAAAATGGAGTAAAAGTGAAATATTATTTATGATGTGGGTAAGAGAAACTGGCGTAATACCAGCAGCACTTTGTGGTATTATTTCAGCAATGAAAGTTCCTGGATACGAAGTAATTTCATCCATAGTATTCATGACTATACTGATTACATTAGTAATACAAGGAAGTACTACAAAATTAGTAGCTAAAAAACTTGGATTATTAGAAGAAGAAGTGATAAATATAAGTGAAAAAGTATCAACTTTTTAAATTTTTACTTTAAACAATACCTATTAATGGCTATTTTAATATTGTCTAATGATGATTATTGAAATAGTCATTTTTTTATGTATAAGTAATTTACAGAATTTACATATTAGACATATTTATTATCAAAATTTGTTGAAGCTATGATATAATTAGTTGTATTTAAAATAAGAATAGCAAATAAGGGAGGAAATTTATGTTTACGGTTATGGATATTGTACAGCCAGATACAGTAGAAGAAGCGTACTCAATTTTAAATAAAAGAAAAACCAATCAAGTGATTGGTGGAAGTGCTTTTTTAAGAATGGGGAAAAAAAGAATAGGAACAGGAATAGAATTATCTAACTTAAATTTAGATTATATAAAAGAAGATGAAGATTATGTTGAGATTGGTTCTATGACTACTTTTAGAACATTAGAAACAAGTTCAATAATAAAAAATAATTTTGGAAGATTAATAGAAGATTCAGTTAAAGATATAATAGGAATTCAGTTTAGAAATGTAGTAACAGTTGGGGCTACAGTGTTTTCTAAATATGGTTTCTCTGACTTGATAGTAGCATTACTTTCATTAGATACAGAAGTAGAATTATATAAGGCTGGAAGAATTAGTCTTGAAGAGTTTCTAAATAGAGATTATGAGAAAGATTTATTGATTAAGGTATACATAAAGAAGACAAATAAAAATGCTTCTTATAAATCGCTGAGAAATGCAAAAAGTGATTATCCTGTTTTAAATGTATCTGTATCAAAACACATGGGGAAATTTAAGTTATGTGTAGGAGCAAGACCTCAGAAAGCTACGATTGCAAAACAAGCTAGTGAATTCCTATCTAATAATGAAATCAACGAAATTAATATAGATAAAGCAATAGAAATAGCATCAGAAGAACTAACTTTTGGTTCTAACATGAGAGCATCTAGGGATTACAGAAAAGCTATGAGTAAGGTACTTTTAAAAAGAGCTATAATGGAGGTTATTTAATGTTAGTGAAGATTAATATAAATGGAAAGAAAAAAAGTGTCGATATAGAACCAGAAGAATATCTGGTTGATACTTTGAGAAAAGTTGGTAATTTAAGTGTAAAAAGAGGTTGTGACACAGGATGTTGTGGTCTCTGTACAGTCTTAATTGACAAGAAACCTACATTATCTTGTGCAACATTAACATTGAGAGTTTTAAATAAGGAAATAACTACAATTGAAGGTTTAGAAAATGAAGTTAGAGAATTTAGTGAAGTTTTGGTAAAAGAAGGAGCTGAGCAATGTGGTTTCTGTTCTCCTGGTTTTATACTTACTGTACTTGCAATGAAGGATGAACTTGAAAATCCTACAGATGAAGAAATAAAACATTATCTAACAGGAAATCTATGTAGATGCACAGGTTATATGGGACAGTTAAGAGCTATCAAAACTTATCTGGAGGTAAAATAGAACATGAATATAGTTGGAAAAGGAATCAAAAAAATAGATGGAATGAGTATCACAACAGGAAAACCTGTATATACAGATGATTTATCAGCAAAAGATGCTTTGGTGGTAAAAATACTTAGGAGTCCTCATGCTTATGCAAAGATAAAAGATATAGATACATCAAAGGCAGAAATGGTTGATGGCGTTGAATGTATCTTAACATATAAAGATGTACCAAAATCTAGATTTACACTTGCTGGTCAGACATATCCAGAGCCATCTCCATATGATAGATTAATTCTGGAAGATGTTGTGAGATATGTAGGTGATGAAGTAGCTATAGTAGCAGCTGTAGATGAAAAAACTGCAATTAAAGCGATGAATCTTATCAAGGTAAAGTATGAAGTACTTACACCTGTTTTGGATTTTGAAGAGGCAATAGGGAATAAAGCTGTGGTACATGATGAAGATAGACATTGTAACTTTGATATAGGTATGCAGAGAGAAAAGAATATCGTATCACATCATGATTATACAAACGGTGATGTGGAAAAAGTACTAAGTAATTGTGATATAGTGATTGAAGAAACTTATTACACTCAAGCCCAAGCACATGCAATGATGGAAACATATAGAGCATACAATTATTTAGACCATACTGGAAGATTGGTTGTAGTAAGCTCAACTCAAATACCATTTCATGTTAAAAGACATTTATCTCGTGCATTAGAACTACCAGCTAGTAAAATTAGGGTTATAAAACCTAGAATTGGTGGTGGATTTGGTGGTAAACAAACTGCATGTGTTGAGATTTTTTCAGCAATTGTAACTTTAAAAACAGGTAAACCGGCTAAAATAATTTATGATAGAAAAGAAACTTTTAATTGTTCAACAAGTAGACATGCAATGAGACTAAAAGTTAGACTAGGTGCTACTAATGATGGAATAATAAAGGCAATAGATATAAATGCACTTTCTGATACAGGAGCATATGGAGAGCATGCTTCTACAACTATCGGTTTGGTTGGAGAAAAAACTTTACCAATGTATAATAAAGTTGAAGCAACAAGATTTATTGCAGATGTGGTATATACTAATAAGATGCCAGCGGGAGCACTTAGAGGGTATGGAGCATCTCAAGGATGTTTTGCTGTTGAATCAACTATAAACATGCTTGCTGATAAGTTAAAAATGGACCCAACAGATTTAAGATTAAAAAATGTAGTAACACAAGGTGAAACTACATTTGCATATGGGAAAACTTTAAATAGTGTTGATTTAATAGAATGTATAAATAAAGGTAAAGAACTTATTGGATGGGATGAAAAGTATCCTTGTAAACATCTTGAAAACGGAAAAGTTAGAAGTGTAGGTATGGCAATTACTATGCAAGGTTCTGGTATACAAGGTCTTGACAAGTCTTCAGTCGAAATAAAATTGAATGACTGTGGAGATTATACACTTATGATAGGCTCTACTGATATGGGTACAGGAAGTGATACGATTTTAGCTCAAATGGCTGCTGAAGTTCTTGAAACAAGTATTGAAAACATAACAGTTATATCAGCTGATACTGATTTGGTTCCATATGACCCAGGTTCATATGCTTCAAGTACTACTTATGTAACAGGTATGGCAGTAGTTAAGGCAGCTCAAGATTTAAGAGGAAAAATAATTTCTGCTGGAGCAACTAAATTAGGTGTTGATAAGGATGAAGTAGAATTTGATGGTATAAAGTTAACTAGTAAAAAAGGTAGCACATTATTATTTGATATAGCAGTGGATTCTACAATCGGACCAGATACTAATCAATTGATAGGTTTTGCTTCTCATGGTAGCCCTGTATCACCTCCTCCTTTTATAGCTGGATTTGCAGAAACTGAAATTGACAAAGAAACTGGAAAGGTTGATTTAGTAAATTATGTAGCTGTAGTAGACTGTGGAACAGTTATAAATAAAAATCTAGCTAAGATACAAGTTGAAGGTGGAATTGTTCAAGGGATTGGAATGGCACTATTTGAAGAAGTTAGATATACAAAGAAAGGCAATATGGATACAAATACATTTATGCAGTATAAGATTCCAGCTAGATGTGATATTGGAAATGTTGAAGTAGATTTTGTTGAAACTTATGAGCCAACAGGGCCATTTGGTGCTAAATCTGTTGGAGAAGTTGTTATAAATACACCTTTACCAGCAATACAAGAAGCTGTGTTTAATGGAATTGGTGTGAGAATAAATACACTTCCTATTACACCTGAAAAAGTTTTTATGGCAATGAATAAATGATTATTTATAAAATTTTAGACTAGTTTTACATGTTAAACAACCAGTTATGCCATACCTGTTGAAAGATATTTAATAAGTAGTTATTATAATATTATGAATTTTACTTATTAAATATAAAATTAACTAAGGGGATGATGTTTTGGCTGGAAATCTAAATAATATGAGAGCAGTAAATAATTTTAGAGGAGATAAGAACATTTTAGAATGTTTAGTCAGCTTTGAGGGTCGTTCAATAAATCAGAGAAAAGTAAGGGTATTTTTTAAAGAAAAACAAAATCAAATAGAAATTGATTTTGCAGAAGAAGAAATTTCTAAACTAGTTGAAAATGTTGTTTTAAATACATCACATCAGGAAATGTTGTATGATGAAATAGAGAAACAACTAGAAATTGACTGTATAGGTACTTGGATGATATTATCTAAATTAAAAGATGGTAGAATTCATTGATTTCAAAATAAATTATTAGAGCCTAATTTTAAGGCTCTTTTTTACTGTTTTTAATTAACTATAGAAAATTTATTTTTATTTTATAGATAATTATAATATCATATATTTAACATATAGAAAATTGAGTTTATATGTATTATATTGTATAATATAAACTGAAACGATAAAATAGTTCGTTAAAATAATTTGTTTGTATAAAATCAATGTTTAAGTTTATAGATTTTGTATAAAATAAAGTTATGTTATTAATTTTTTAGAAATAAAACTTTTGCTAGGAGAAAGATATGAGAAAAAATAGTATTAATATATCATTAACTGCAGCTATTGCAGCAATCTATGCAGTTTTAACATTATCATTGGGATTTATAAGTTATGGACCAATACAATTTAGGGTAGCTGAAATTATGATGCTTTTGGCATTTTTAGATAAGGGATATATAGTAGGTCTTACATTAGGGTGTTTTTTAGCAAATGTAATAGGACCATATGGTGTACCTGATATAATCTTTGGAACATTAGCCACATTTATAAGTGCAAGTATGATTTATATTACTAGAAAGTTAGGTGGACAAAATAAAAGTACTTTGATTATAGCTTCTTTATGGCCTACTATTGTAAATTCGATTGTAGTTGGACTAATGTTAAATATATTCTTTGGGCTTCCATTAATTCTATCTATGATACAGGTAGGTTTTGGAGAATTTGTAGTAGTAACAATTATAGGAGTGCCATTTTTTTGTTTTTTAATGAAAAAATATAAAAATGTTATTAATATTAAATTTTAAATAGTATACAGTAACTTAATTGATTGAAAGTATTATTAATGGAAAGAGGTGTATATTTGTCAAAAGTAAAAAGATTGACTAATGTCTGGACATATATTAATGATAGGCAAAAATTTACAATAAAAGAGTTATCAGAGGAATTTAATCTTTCAGCTAAAACTATACAGCGATATTTAAAAGAATTAAATAAAATGGGACTTCCAATTCAAGCAGAACAAGGTAGAAATGGAGGGTATAGAGTACTAAATAATAGCTATATACCTCCTATTATATTTACAGAAAAAGAAGTTATGACCATACTATTTGCACTCAAATCACTTCAGGGATATAAGGATAAATCAATGGAACCAGAAGTTAATTCCATAATGAGAAAAGTAAGCTATGAACGTAAAAGTAACATAAAAATAGGTATAGAAAACATAAAAAGATATATTGATTTTATAACTAATGATGGAGATTTTAAAAGCAGTGATGTAACTGAGTTTTTTAAAGCTTCATCAGAGTCTTTGATTTTAAATATTAAATATAAGCGTGGAAATCAAATTTTGGAAAAGAATATATGTCCTATAGGTATATATTCAAATAAAGGAACATGGTTTTCACCAGTCTATGATTATAAAAGTGATAAAATTATTTTGATTCGTATAAATAAGATAATTGAGATTAAAAAAGTAGGCAAAAGTAAAGGAGTACATATAAGTTTGAAAGAGTGGTTAGATACAGTATATAATAATTTATATGGGACCATGTCAGCTACTAAAAAAATTGGTGAAACTATCTACTTAAATGTATTATTAACCAAAGAAGGTGTTTCTAAAATAAAGGACAGTTTTTATGATTTAGATATAGAGTCGAATGAAGATGGCAGTGGAATAATTAATACACTCATAAAAATTGAAGAAGTAGATTGGTATGTTTCTATTTTATTTTTAATTGGAAGTAATGCTAAAGTTATAGAACCAAAATTTATGAATAAGTTACTTTATGATAAGGCCAATGAGTTAAGATATTTTTATGAAGAAAATATGGTATAATATTTAAAAATATTAAAATTAAATAATTATTAAGGAGATATATGTTATAATGGAAAATTTTAATAAGAATGCTAAGATAATTGGTATTGGAGTTGAAGGTATTAATATAATAAATGAAATAGAAGAAAAAATAAAAACAAATATGGATATAGAAAGAATTAACATAAGTCAAGAGATTGAAAAAGAATATATTAGAAGTCTTTTAGATGGTGTGGATATATTATTTTTAGTATATTCATCTGAAGACAAACAGATTAGAGAAATTATAAAAGCTGTTTCATATATGTCTAATGAAAGAAGAATTTTATCTATAGGCATGAATTGTTCAGAGAAAGAACATAAAGAAGAGTTAGAACTTGGAAGAGAGTTTAAAATCAATAACGACAGTATCTTTAAATTTGTTGATTTAATGAATATCATGATAGAGTCTATCTCGGACTCTTGTATGATAAATATAGATATAACTGATTTAAAAGAAGCTATTGTAGGAGATAAAGGGATTAAGTATTCTTTTGAAGAATTTGAAGATACAAAGAAATATAGTGAAATGGCTGATATTTTATTTGACAAAATGGAATATGTTGGTGAAGAATTTATAAGTAAAAAAGGAATTGTATTTGTTGAAGGAAATACAGAATTCTCTATAATTAAACTGAATGATTTAATCAATAGTATTCAAAGCAAGATAGAAGAAAGCTATGAAGTAATATTTTCATTATACATAAAGGAAAATTTAGATGGAAATATTAAAGTAGGTTTGTTGTATAATTAGTATATTTTAGATATTAAGGAGAGAATATATGTCTGAAAATATAGGAGTTACAGGATATTGGTTAATGGAAGAATTTTTTTATCAAGAAACAGACACACCACAGATTTTTAGAGAAGAAAGTATAATTGCACTTGGATTTGATATAAAAATAAATTTAAAAAAAGTATTTAGTATGGGAAAGAAATCAGAAAAATATATTAATGATAACTGTAATGACAAAGACTTTATAAAAAAGTTTATGTTAATTAAAAAAGGAGATTATTTTTTATATAAGGCATATCAAAATATAGACGAAAAAGTTAAATGTAGTGTGTCTATTGGTATGGTTGAAGAAAACTTTGAAAATGGTTATGAACTAAGTCATATTTTAGGACATACATTGCCAGTAAAGTGGATGTATAGTTTTGATACAGTTTCAAATTGCAAAGTATATACAAGTGAATTTTATAAATTAAGTGATAGAGAGATTAGTGCATACTTAGAAATTATTAAGTTACAGAATAAGAAATCATTGAGAAAAAGAATAGAAGAAAGTGATAATAATAAATGGTATTTAAAAAATTATTATTACAAAAATGTAGATAAGTGTGTTGATAATGAAGAATTATTTATTCAGCCTATTAATCCAGAACAGTTAGAATTTCTAAAAAATATAAATACAGATGATTATATTTTAGTATATAATAGCGAGAAGGTAATCTGTGAAAATGACCATACAATGAAAAGCCTATTTGGTGTATGTCAAGTTATGGAAGGATTTGATAAAGAGAAAATAAATATTTTGGAAGGCGGATATTTTTTACCAGTAAAGTGGATAGAGTATGAAAAAGAAAATATAGATGGAAATGCGTGGGTTGTATTTGAAAATAATAGTTTAGCTGAAAAGTATATAAAGAGGTTTACTAACAAAATGTCTTTAAATACCATACTTTATGGTCCACCAGGAACTGGTAAAACATATAACACAAAACAAATGGCTTATAATCTAGTAAATGAAACCAGTTTAAAAAATAGAGATTATACAAGCTATGCAGATTATAAAAACAATGTAGAATTTTGTACATTTCATCAATCATATGGGTATGAGGAATTTATAGAAGGACTAAAGTCTGATGGTAAAGGCAATTTTAAGCCAGAAGATGGTATATTAAAGGATATAGCTATAGAAGCATGTTACGATGCATTGAAGTTTGAAATAAAGTTAAAATTTGAATTAGAAAAACATAGCTTGACTTTAGAGGAGATAAAAACTAGAAAAAAGAAGCTAGTATTAGAGAATATAGAATCTAATTATAGTTTTAATTTTGAAGAAGCGGAAAATTATATTTTAATAATAGATGAAATTAATAGAGGTAATATATCTAAAATCTTTGGTGAGTTAATAACATTATTGGAAGAGGATAAAAGACTTACTAAACCAAATCAGACTATTGTCAAGCTACCATATTCAAAAGAAAAATTTTTTTTACCTCCAAATTTGTATATAGTTGGAACTATGAATACATCAGATAAATCAATCGCACTCCTAGACATAGCTTTAAGAAGAAGATTTAATTTTGAAGAAATTATGCCAGATTATGATTTATTGCCTATTATAGATGGTATAGATGTTAGAAATATGTTATATACAATTAATAAAAGAATAGAGTTTTTATATGATAGAGACCATGTAATTGGACAAGCTTATCTACTTAGCGTAGAAAATATTAATGATATAGTAGTAGTATTTAGAAGGAAGATAATACCACTCCTTCAAGAGTATTTTTATTATGATTCAGAAAAAGTAGGTATGATTTTAGGTGGTATAGGAAGAAATGAAAAAGATAAATATATTGTTTACAAGGAGGAGCTTATAGCTTCTGAATTATTTAAAAGTAATAATACGCCAATATTGGAAAGCAAAATTAATTACTGTATAAAACACAACATATCTAGTGAGGAGTTAAAAAATATATATGAGTAAAAATATATATGTTAAAGAAACTTATGAATGGATAAGAGTAGGTAATGGTGAAAATGAGCTTACAGAAATTGAATATGAAAAATTACTTAAATATCTAGAAAATAATAATGGTATATTAAAGAGTAACATAATAGATATTAAGTACAAAAAGCTTAGATTCATAAACTATGTAGGTGTTATATGTTTTGAAAATGTAATACTTGAAATACTTCCTAAATTGTCATTAAGTGATAATCTTGTAAAAGACAGAGAAATGCTGTTACAAATGCTTTCTACATGTAATAAAATTCCAATTATAATGAACGAAAACATAAGATTAAGTTTAAAAAATTATAATCTCTTAAATTTTTTTGCTATGTATTTTATTGAGAGCATGCAAACACAGATTAAGAGAGGAATCCATTTTGAATATATAAATAAAATAGAGAATTCAAATGTTATAAGAGGTAAAATATTATTAAGTACATATGCAAGAGAAAAAAGTATTTCTCCAATGAAAATAAAATGTGAGTATGATGAATATAGTGAAAATAATTTCTTGAATCAAGTTCTTAAAAAAGCATGTCTATCTATTCTATGTAGAATAAATGATAACTCAATTCAATGCAAGATTAAAAAACTTTTAAGATATTTTCAAAATGTAGATTTAATTTATATAAATAGAAAAAAACTATTAGATTATAAATTTTATAAAAATAATGATAGATTTAAAGATTGTTATTTATTGGCTAGACTTATACTTTTAAATTTATCTATGGATAACAGCGAAAATAATCAAGAGGCATTTTCTATATTATTTGAAATAAATACTTTGTATGAAGAATATATAGGAATTTTAATAAAAAGTATCTGGGATAATGCATTTAGAGAGACCTATATACAAGATAAGAGTAAATTTCTTTTAAAAAATGAACAAACAGGGAAGAAAAATTTTAATTTAAGACCAGATATAGTTTTATATGACTTAAAAAATGAATATGAAATTATAATTGATACTAAGTGGAAAGCTATTGAAGTAGATTCAAATGTTTTTTATAGGTCAAGTGATATATATCAGATGTATGCATATATAACAACATATGAAAGTGCAAAAAGATGTATTTTATTATATCCTTGTATTCAAAAAGATAAAAATTATAGTTCTTGGAAATTATCAGAATCATTTAAAGGTAAGTCTATAGAAGCAAAAACTGTGAGATTAGATGATATAAAAAACACAAAGAATGATTTGAAAAAGATAATATTTAATTATAATTTTAAAAAATAATAAAAATACCTTATAAAATGATAAAAATACTTTTATATGTAGGAAAAAACTATAATGTATAGAAAAAATTTTATAGAAATCTTAAATTAAAAAAATTATTTATATATTAAAGTATGGCATTGTAATTGCTTATTTAATACAGGATGCTTAAAAATTTAAAAAAGTATATCTACTAAATTGAAATTGGTAGATATACTTTTTATTAAGCTCTATTTAAAAAATAAAATAATATTATTAAATTATAACTAAACTTTTCTGTTATGATATAATTAAATAAATAATGTAAGTGATTATTATATAGAATACTTATTTGGAGTTGATATTTTATGGACAAACACAGTGATTCAGTAATGTATGGTGGAATGGAAGTATACAATATTTGGGGGACAACAACTGTAGACTCTATAATTGGAGAGTCTGATGTAATGCGTGTACTTAAAAATAGAATTTGCAAGATTGGAAATAGTGATTCTACTGTAGCTATAACTGGAGAAAGTGGCACTGGAAAAGAGTTAATAGCAAGAGCCATTCATCTTGCAGGAAACAGAGGGAATAAAACATTCGTTGCTATAAACTGTGCTGCTATACCAGAACCTCTACTGGAAAGTGAACTTTTTGGATATACAAAAGGAGCTTTTAGTGGAGCAGATTCAAAAGGTAAAATTGGTAAATTTGAATTGGCAAATGGAGGAGTTGTATTTTTAGATGAGATAGGAGATATGCCAATTCAATTACAATCAAAGCTATTGAGAGTATTACAGGAAAAGAAGTTTACAAGAATAGGTTCAAATGAACTAATTGATATAGATGTTAGAATCATATCAGCTACTAATAGAGATTTATTTGAGCTGGTTAAGGAAAATAAATTTAGAGAAGACTTATACTATAGATTAAATGTAATACCTTTAGAAGTACCTCCACTTAGAGAAAGAGGAGATGATATACAAATATTAATAAACAATTTTATAGATAAATATTCGAGAAAGATGAAGAAAAATGTATACCATATAGAACCAGATGTAGAGCATATGTTGCTTAAATATCCCTGGCCAGGGAATATTAGGGAGTTGGAAAACACTATAGAGTTGGCCTTAAATCTCCTTGAAGAAGATGGAATAATACATAAAGGTATAATAAACAAAAAAATAATTGAATATTTTAAGCTAAATAATATAAATATAAAACTGTTTGAGGAAAATGACTATGAAATAAGTATGGAACAAGACATACTTACACTTGAAGAATTTGAAAGAGCGTATATAAAGAAAGTGTTAAAGTTTTATGGAAGTGATACTAAGTCTAAAAAGCTAGCTGCTAAAAAACTTGGAATATCACTAGCTACATTGTACAGAAAAATAGATGTATAATAATTAGATTTTTTATTCTCAATTCTAAAATTTGAAATTATAAAATTGATAAAAAACACATGGAAAATTATTTTCCATGTGTTTTTTTTGTTATAGTATTTCTATTATCCAAAAATAAAAAAAATTTGAAAGAATTTAAAAAAATAAATGCTTTATCAAATTATCAAATACTAACAAATATAATAAAAATTATATATGTAAAACAATTATGTTAAAAATTTGGCATTATAATTGCTTCATATTAAATTGAGATGACAAAATAAAAAAAAGAAAGGATGTTGTATGAGATAATAATAACTGTCATTAAAAAATAGTTGGGAGTGATAACCTTGAGTAAATATCAAAAAAATGTTTCGATGTTTGATATTGATGGAAGGCCACCAATTTTAAAGTGTTTGCCACTATCAATGCAGCATATATTGGCAATGATAGTTGGGACTGTTACAGTACCTATAGTTGTAGGAGGAGCTGTGGGTGTTAGTCCTACACAAATAACACTATTAGTACAATATGCATTAATAATAGCTGGTATATCAACTCTTATACAACTATATCCAATAGGAAATATTGGTTCAAGATTGCCTATAATTTTTGGCGTTGGTTTTACTTATGTACCAACACTTGTAGCGGTTGGAGGAAATTATGGATTAGCAAGCATCTTAGGTGCACAATTAATAGGGGGAGTAGCTACAGTATTAATAGGAGTATTCATAAAAAAGATAAGAAAATTTTTTCCGAATATAGTTGCAGGAACAGTAGTTTTTACAATTGGATTATCTTTGTATCCTATAGCAATAAATTATATGGCAGGTGGCGTAAATAGCCCTACTTATGGCTCTATGCAAAATTGGGCAGTAGCAGCTATAACACTAGTGGTAGTTATAGGTCTTAGTCAATTTGCAAAAGGGTATGCAAAATTGGCAGCAATATTTTTGGGAATTATAGTTGGATATTGTGTATCTTTAGTTTTGGGTATAATAAATTTTGACCCTATTAGAGAGGCAGCTTGGTTTGCAGTACCTAAACCACTTGAATTTGGAATGAAATTTGATATGCCTGTAGTAATATCAGTAGTAATTGTAAGTATAATCAATGCTGTTCAAGCAATTGGGGATTTATCAGCTACTACAATAGGAGGTATGGATAGGAATATCACAGATAAAGAATTATCAAGTGGTGTAATAGGAAGTGGATTTTGTACTATGATAGGAGCTTTGTTTGGAGGTTTGCCACCATCATCATATAGCCAAAATGTAGGGATGGTAGCTATGAACAAAGTAATAAGTAGATTTGTGCTTGGAATAGCTGGTATATTTATGTTATTATCGGGGTTTGTACCTAAATTTGGTGCATTAATGACCACTATACCATATTCTGTTTTAGGGGGAGCGACAATATCTATATTTAGTATGATAACAATGACAGGAATAAAGTTAATTATTACAGAAGAGTTGTCATCAAGAAATATTACAATTGTTGGTTTGGCGATTGCTTTAGGCATGGGAATAACATCAGTCCCAGCAGCTCAAGAGGCATTTCCTTCATTTGTAAAATTAGTATTTGGAGAATCTCCAATAGTAATTGCGACATTAGTTGCATTCGTTTTAAATCTAATAATACCAAATAAAAGTCTAGAGGATGAAGCTAAAGAAAGAGCTGTTATGGAGGATACTAATTAAAATATAATAATTTGAAAGGTTTGTTTAAATTATTTATTATGAGATTGTTAGATTATTTTTGATAGCTATTCATTTTAATGAAAAATTTAACAAAAAATATATACCAGACAATTAATATTTATTCAAGTAGAAAATCGGGGAGGGCATATTTACAAATTTGTTAGTTTTTTATAAAAATAGCTCAGTTTAGCTGTGTTCATCGGTTGAGCAATAAATTCATGGTCATAAAAATATTTATAGAAAATAATTATAAAAATATTTAGTCAAGATATTTATGTATGGGAGGATTTATTTTATGAAAACACGTAATACTTCAAAATATGATGTCGATGGGATACCACCACTAAAGGAATCAATACCTTTAGCTTTACAACATCTATTAGCAATGATAGTAGGAAATATGGTACCTGCGATATTAATAGCAAACGTGGTAGGACTTAACCAGGGGCAAGCAACAATGTTGATTCAGGGTTCTATGTTAGCAGCAGGTTTAGCAACATTTTTACAATTATATCCAATACCTTTATTTAAAGGATTTAAATTAGGCTCAAGATTACCTGTAATGATGGGAATGAGTTATGTATTTTTAGGAGCATGTCTTTCAGTAGCAGCCAAAGATGGTTTAGCTGCTCTATTTGGAGCACAGATTGCTGCTGGGGTAATCGTATTCTTTGTAGGATTTGGAGTTAAGAAAATTAGACATATATTCACTCCAATAGTTTCTGGAACTATAATAGCATGTATGGGACTTGGATTATTTACAACAGCTATAAAGAATTTAGCAGGAGGAGAGGGTGCACAAACATTTGGAAGTCCAATAAACTTTATTGTAGGAGTTATAGTTGCTTTTGTAATAATAATGATAAATAAATATGGTAAAGGTCTAGTAAAAAATTCTTCAATATTGATAGGAATATTAGTAGGTTATGCTATATCTTTAGTTTTAGGATTAGTTGATTTCTCAGCAGTTCAAGGAGCAGCTATAGTATCTTTACCAACACCAGCAGCTTTTGGATTAGAATTTAGACCAGAGTTAATAGTAATGTTTACTATTATTTACATAATAGGTATAGCTGATATGATGGGTGCATGTACAATAGCTACAATAGGAGCAATGGATAGAGAGGTAACTGATGAAGAGTTATCATCAGTTGTTTTAGGAAATTCTATAACTTCTATAATTTCATCACTATTTGCGGCTCTTCCAACTGGAGTATTTAGCCAAAATACAGTAATTGTATCTATGAATAAAGTTACAAGTAGATTTGTAATAGCACTAGGTGCACTTGTATTATTACTAGCAGGTATATCTCCAGCATTGGGTGCAATAATGACAACTATACCATCTTGTGTTGTTGGTGGAGCAACTTTAGTAGTATTCTCATCAATAGCAATGTCTGGTTTCTCTATTATGAGTATGGATGGATTCACTGAAGAAAACAATCTTATAGCAGGTGTATCTATAGCAACAAGTATGGGTCTTACAACTGCTCCACAAGTTTTAGACCAATTTCCAGCAACAATTGGAACTGTCCTTGGAGGTTCAAGTATAGTTTCTGGAGCAATAATAGCTGTATTACTTCAAACATTATTTAAATTAAAGTCAAATAAAAAGACTGAAAACGTTACTTCAAACCTTGAGGAAAATATTGGATAAATGTATTAGATATGATATAAGAAAACCATATGATAAAATGTTGTAATGAAAGTATTAAAAGGGGGATTTAAGATGATTGATATACTGATAAAAAATGCAATAATTGTTACAGTTAATAAAGGCAGAGAAGTCATATTTGATGGAGCAATAGCTATTCAAGGTGACAGAATATTGGATATAGGAAATACAGTTGATATTGAGCCTAAGTATCTCGACGCTAAAAAAGTTATAGATGCTAATGGAAAAGTAATATTCCCTGGCTTTATAAATACTCATAATCACTTATTCCAGGTATTATTAAAAGGTCTAGGTGATGATATGGCACTTCATGAGTGGCTAAATACAATGATGTTTCCATCAGCAAAATTCTTAACAGAACAAGATACTTATGATGCTGCAATGCTTGGATGTATGGAGGGTTTAAAAAGTGGTATAACTACAATGGTTGATTATATGCATACTCACAATAGACCAAGACTTACAGATGGAATCGTAAAAGCATATAAAGATTTAGGTATAAGAGGTGTTGTAGGTAGAGGCTGTATAGATTTAGGTATTCATAAAGAACTTATAGAAGATGTGGAAACGGTTGAAAAAGATTTAAGAAGGGTATTTGAAAAATATCACAATTCAGAAAATGGAAGAATAAAAATCTGTGTAGCACCTTCTTCAATGTGGGCTATATCTGAAGAAATGGGTAAAATGCTTTGGAATATAGTTAAAGAATATGATTCATATTTTACAGTTCATATATCTGAAACAGAATTTGCAAGAACAGCAACAAAAGATATACATGGAGAAATAGATATAAAATTACTTGAAAAATGGGGCATAGTAGGTCCAGAAGTTGTAGCAGTACATTGTGTGTGTATAACTGATGAAGACATGGAAATGCTTAAAAAGTATGACATAAAAGTTTCTCATAATGTAGCAAGTAATATGTATCTTGCCTCTGGTGTTGCACCTGTTCCAGAAATGTTAAAAAAAGGTGTAAATGTAAGCTTAGGTCTTGATGGTGCAGCAAGTAACAATGCACAAGATATGATAGAGCTTATGAAACTAACAGCTTTACAACATAAAGTAAATAATTGTGACCCTCTTGCAATTTCTGCAGAGAAAGTTCTTGAAATGGCTACAATAGAGGGAGCAAGAACTCTTAGAATGGAAGATGAAATAGGTTCTTTGGAGATTGGAAAAAAAGCTGACTTGGTAATATTTAACTCAATGCTTTCTCCAAAATCAATACCTCTTCACAATCCTGTATCAACTTTGGTATATTCAGCTAGCATGCACAATGTAGAGAGTGTTCTAGTTGATGGAAACATAATACTTGAAAATGGAAAAGTAACTACAATTGAAAGTGAAGAACAAGTATTATTAAATGCACAACATGCAGCAGAAGAATTATGTAAGAGAGCTAATGTAACTAATAGAATGGAAGGACATAAGTGGAATAGCTTATACTAATATTAAAATAAGATTGTAATAATATTCTATTACAACATTAGTTTATCTGTAGGAGGAGAAAATGGAAAAAATAAAATTAAATATTAATGATTACATGTATGAAATAGAAGTTGAAAAGAATGAAACTCTTTTGCATGTACTTCGTGAAAAATTAAATCTAACTGGAGCGAAACAAGGTTGTAATAGTGGCAGTTGTGGAGCATGTAAAGTTTTGATAGATGGAGTTGACATGAAATCTTGTAAACTTCTTGCAAAAAACTGCGAAGGTAAAGTTATATACACTATAGAAAGTTTTGCTAATGGAGAAAATCTTCATCCAATACAAGAAGCTTTTATAGAAGTTGGAGCTGTACAATGTGGATATTGTACTCCTGGTATGATTATAACAACACAAGCTCTTTTAAATAGAAATGCATCTCCTAATGAAGATGAAATTAGAGAGGCTTTTAAAGAAAATCTCTGTAGATGTACAGGATATGTGAAAATTATAGAAGCTGTAAAATTATCTTCAGCTAGATTAGGGGGTAGATAATTATGGAAAAAGTAATAGGAAAATCATACCCTCTGAAGGATGCAGCTTTAAAAGTTACTGGTCAAATGAAATATGTAGCTGATATAAAACCACAAAATGTACTTTATGCTAAAATGCTTTTAAGCCCTGTAGCACATGCAAAAATAAAAAGTATAGATACAAGTGAAGCTGAGAAAGTAGTAGGAGTTAGAGCTATAGCTACTCATCTCAACACATCACAAAGAAAATACAATGGTTCTTTAAGATTTTATGAGCACAATATACCTGAAAATGAAGTTGTTTTTTCAGATACAGTTAGATTTGTTGGTGACCGTGTTGCAGCAGTTGCAGCAGAAACACCAGAAATAGCAGAAAAAGCTGTAAAACTTATAAAAGTGGAGTATGAAGAGTTACCAGCTGTATTTACTATACAGGATGCAATAAAAGAAGATGCTATATGCATACATGGAGATTCAAACATAGTTTCACAAAATAATATAAATGGAGGAGATGTAGAAAAAGGCTTCAAAGAATGTGATTATATATTTGAAGATGAATACTCTACTCCAGCAATACATCATAGTGCAATAGAGACTCATAGTGTAATTGCACACTATGATTATAATGATAAATTAACTGTACATACACCTTGTCAAAATACATTTGGATTTAGAATAATACTATCTCAAATTTTTGGGATGTCATTAAACAAAGTAAGAGTTATAAGACCTGCTATTGGAGGTTCATTTGGTGGAAAATTAGAACTTACAATTGAACCAGTAGCAGCAGCACTATCAAAAATGACTAGAAGACCAGTTAAAATGGTTCTTACAAGAAAAGAGTCTATGATATCAACAAGAACTCGTCATGGGTCTTTTGTAAAATTAAAAACTGGTGTAAATAAAGATGGAGAAGTAATAGCACAAGATATAAAAATATATACAAATACAGGTGCATATGCATCAAGTGCTTTAAATGTTATAGGTGCACTTAGCCATAAAGTATTTAAAGTTTATAAAATACCAAATATAAAGTTTACTGGAATGCCTGTATATACAAATACACCAATAGCAGGAGCTATGAGAGGTTATGGTTCACCTCAAATATTTATGGCTCAACAAGCTCAATTTGCGAAAATAGCTAAAGAAATAGGTATGGATTTAGTTGATTTCCAAAATAAAAATGCTGTAGAGCCAGATGATGTTGATATAATTTTCCATGGTTCTCTTGGAAATCCTAGAGTATTGGATTGTATAGAACAAGGTAAGAAAATGTTTAAGTGGGATGAAAAGAAAAAACTTCCTAAAGAAGAAGGAAAATATTTAAGAGGTATAGGTATGGCAATAGGTGCACATGGTAATGGAGTTTTCGGTGCACATAGAGATGTTGTTACATTGACTCTTAAATTAAATGAAGATGGTACATTGACACTACTTACAGGAGCACATGATATGGGTAATGGTGTTGTAACTATGCAAACAATGATGGTAGCTGAAGTTTTAGGAATAACACCTGATAAAGTTGATACATTTGAAACTGATACTGATGCATGTACATTTAATCTTGGAGATTATGCAAGTAGAGGTGTATTTGTAGAAGGTGGAGGAGCTAAAAAGACAGCAGAAAAATTAAAAACATTAATATTAGAAGAAGCAGAAAAATTGCTTGAAACATCAAAAGAAGAGTTGTATCTGGACAATGGATATGTAATTAGTAAACTTGATGAAAATATAAAAGCATCACTTTCTGATGTTGCAGTATATAGTCAAAGTAAGTCATTAAGAGAGTTAACTGTTGTTGAAGACTATTCTTCACCAGCTGGACTTACTTCTTATGGTGTACATTTTGCTGAAGTTTTAGTAGATAAAGAAACTAAGGATATAAAAGTAGTTGATTTTGTAGCTGTACATGATGTTGGTAGAGTTATAAATCCTCTAAATTTAGAGGGTCAATTAGAAGGTGGAATTCATATGGGTCTAGGATACGCATTGAGTGAAGAGTTGGCATTTGATGAGCAAGGTAGACCTAAGGCTACTGATTTTAAAACATATAAATTATTTAGAACTGTAGATATGCCAAAGTGTCAAGTTGCATTTGTAGATAGTTATGAAAAAGCTGGACCTTTTGGTGGTAAGAGTATTGGGGAGTGTGCTGTTGTACCAGTTGCACCAGCTGTTGTAAATGCAGTATATAATGCAACTAATGTAGAAATACATTCATTACCAATAAAATTAAAATAATAGAAGTTAGAGTATAAATAACAATTTATTGTATTTGTAAATGAATAATAAAAATAGATTTATTTGATGAGGAGACATTGTTATGGCAAAGATATTAGGTATTTGTGGAAGTCCACGTAAAGGAGCAACAGAATATGCAATATTAGAAGCTTTGAAAGAAGCAGAAACTATACCTGGTATAGAAACTGAGTATTGGTCAGTTAGAGGGAAAAAAATAAGCCCTTGTGTTCATTGTGATGCATGTATAAGAAAAGAAACTATGTGTATCATAAAAGATGACATACAAGAATTAGAACAAAAAATATTGGAAGCAGATGGAATTATAGTGGGTTCTCCAGTTTATGATATGAATATAACTGCTCAACTTACAGCAGTATTTAATAGACTTCGCCCAATGTATTTAGTTCATCCAGGAAAACTTCAAAATAAGATTGGGGCAGCTATAACTACTGGTGGAACTAGATATGGTGGTCAAGAATTGACAAAACTTCCTATAATAAATTTCTTCCTAATGCATGAAATGTTAGTATCTGGAGGTTTAGGAGGATGCTATATAGGTGGTACAATATGGAGTAAAGATGGAAAAGCAAAAGGTGCTCAAGAGGACGAAACAGGTATGGACACTGTAAGAAGACTTGGAAAAGGTGCTGCAGAAGCTGTTATGGTTTCTAAGTTTGGTCTTGAAAAATGGAATGTTGTAAAAGAAGAATTGAATGTTAAAAAAGATGAAAAATCACCTCTTAGAGACCATTAAAAAGAGTTCACCAATCTCTTTGGACATTTGACATTTATACAGGCTAGTTTTGGACTATAGAGATACTTCACTAGAGTGCTAAAATGAATTGGCCTAATATGTAATAATCCAAAGAGAGAGTAAGAATATTAAAAAAGTAATTTTTTTCATTATTATTATATTGTGCTCGTTTATGCTAAGGGCATGTAATGATAAAACGTCACAAGAATTAAATAGTAACTCGGATTTTTACTATTCACTCAATAAAAAATAATGATGTAATAAAATATTACATCATTATTTTATGTCTTTTATTAAACTTTTTATAGGTTTATATGTCAAAAAATACATAAGGAATAGCTTTTAAGTATTAATTTTTAAATTTTAAAAATGAGAATTAAAAAGTGAGAAGATAAAAAGGTTTTTTTATTATCAAATTCTATATACATTAGATAATCCAATAGATAAAGGTAAAAAAAGTTGAAAGTATTGCAAATTCTATGCTGAATAGCTATAGAAAAATATTCGATATATGTTAAGTGTTGGCATGTTAATTGCTAATATATAAAGTATAAAAATTTAACAATAATTTGGAGGTATTTTAGATGCTAAAAGAAATTAAATGGAAAGTAAACAATCTACCAAAGGGCGATAAGGAAAATTGTATCAAATTTTTAAATGAAGAAGAAATAACTAAGGTTAGAAACTTCCATAAAAGCTTTCCTCAGTATAAAGAAACTCCATTAGCAAACCTAGAAGGTTTAGCAAAAAAATTAGGTGTTGCAGGAGTATATGTAAAGGATGAATCTTACAGATTTGGATTAAATGCATTTAAAGTTTTGGGTGGTTCTTACTCTATGGGTAAATACTTAGCTCAAAGATTAGATACAGATATATCAGAGTTAGGATATGAAAAATTAATTTCAAAAGAAATAAAAGAACAATTAGGAGAAATCACTTTCTTTACAGCTACAGATGGAAATCATGGTAGAGGAGTTGCTTGGACAGCTAATAAATTAGGTCAAAAATCTGTCGTATTAATGCCAAAAGGTTCTTCTGAATTTAGATTAAATAAAATCAAAGGAGAAGGTGCAGATGCTAGTATAACAGACCTAAATTATGATGATGCAGTAAGGTTAGCTAATGAATATGCAGAAGCTGATGACCATGGTGTAATGGTTCAAGATACAGCATGGGACGGATATGAAGAAATACCAGCATGGATAATGCAAGGATATGGAACTATGGCTCAAGAAGCTATAGAACAATTAAAAGAATATGGAGTAGACAGACCAACGCATGTATTTGTGCAAGCTGGAGTTGGTTCACTTGCTGGTGCAGTTCAAGGATATGTTGCTTCAATATATGATGAATGTCCAATAACAGTAGTAGTAGAGGCTGATGAAGCAGATTGTTACTATAAATCAGCAGAAGCAGGAGATGGAAAACCAAGATTTGTAGGTGGAGATATGCCAACTATAATGGCAGGGCTTGCTTGTGGGGAACCAAATACTATAGGATTTGAGGTATTAAAAAACCATGCAGCAGCATTCGTTTCAGCACCAGACTGGGTTTCTGCTAAAGGTATGAGAACATTGGGAAATCCTTTAAATGGTGACGAAAAAGTAATCTCTGGAGAGTCTGGAGCAGTTACAACTGGTCTTTTAGTAGCAGCTATGGAAAGAGAAGATTTAGCAGATTTAAGAAAAGATTTGAAATTAGATGAAAACTCAAGAATACTTTTAATAAGTACAGAAGGAGATACTGACCCTGATAAATATAGAAGTATAGTTTGGGATGGTGAGTATCCAAGTATATAAGTAATGATTAAAATATCATTATTAAATACTGATTTACATATTTAGAAGATATATAAATTCTAAAATTTAGAAAATATATAACATATAAAATACGTACATTATAAAAAATCTAGGGGGATAATGAAATGTTAAACGAACAAAGAAAACAAGAAGTAACTGAAATATGCCAAAAATTAATTCAAAATCCTAGTTCTTCTGGAAATGAAGAAGGTGTTGTAAAAGCAATAGAGGAGTCTTTTGAAAAATTAGGTTTTGATAGTTGGTCAAGAGATAGATATGGAAATATAGTAGGATGTATAAAAGGAAACAAACCAGGTAAAAAAATATTATTTGATGGACATATAGACACAGTTCCAGTTCCAGATGCAAGTAAGTGGAGTGTTCCTCCTTTTGAAGGAAGAATAGTAGATGGAAAAATATATGGTAGAGGAACTTCTGATATGAAGGGGCAGTATACAGCAATGATGGCAGCAGTTGCATACTTTGCAAAAGATACTAACAAAGACTTTGAAGGTGAATTGTATGTAGCAGGAGTTGTTCATGAAGAAATATTTGAAGGAGTTTCAGCTAGAGAAATAAGTAAGGCTGTTAAGCCTGATTATGTTGTAATAGGTGAATCTTCAGAATTAAACTTAAAGATTGGTCAAAGAGGTAGAGGGGAAATAGTAGTAGAAACTTTTGGTAAACCAGCTCACTCTGCTAATCCAGAAAAAGGTGTAAATGCAGTTTATAAAATGGCTAATGTAATCCAAAAGATACAACAATTAGTACCTCCAACTCACCCAGTTTTAGGTGATGGAATACTAGTTTTAACAGATATAAAATCTTCTCCATATCCAGGAGCTTCAGTAGTGCCAGATTACTGTAAAGCAACTTTTGACAGAAGATTATTAGTTGGAGAAACAAGAGAAGGAGTATTAGCTCCAATACAAGCATTATTAGATGAAATGATGAAAGAAGACCCAGAATTAACTGCAAAAGTTTCTTATGCAGTTGAAAAAGCTGATTGCTATACAGGAAATACTATAGAGAGTGAAAGATTCTTCCCAGGATGGTTATATGATGAAGATGATGAATTTGTTCAAGCAGCATATAAAGGATTAAAAGAGGCTGGAATAGATTCAGAAATAACTCAATACTCATTCTGTACAAATGGAAGCCATTATGCAGGTGAGGCTGGAATAAAAACTATAGGATTTGGTCCTTCTAAAGAAAATCTTGCTCACACAATAGATGAGTATATAGAGCAAGAACAATTATTTATAGGAACAGAAGGTTACTATGGAATATTAAAATCTGTATATGGAAAATAATATTTAGTTCACAATAAATTATTTAAATATAGTCTAGAGGTGCTGAATATAGCACCTTTAGAAAATACAATTATATTTAAATAAGATTATAATATTTAGAAAATACTTTAAAGCTTAAAAGTTAGGAGGTATATATGGGAACAATACTAAGAGGTGGAACTATAATTACCTCTGATAAGACTTATGTAAGTGATTTAAGGATAGAAGATGAAAAGATAGTTGAAATAGGAAATGATTTAGAAATAAATGATGATAAGGTTATTGATGCTACAGGAAAAATTATAATTCCTGGTGGAATAGATACTCATACTCATTTTGATATGAATGCAGGTTCTATTGTAACTGCTGATAATTTTGAAACAGGGACAAGAGCAGCTATAGCTGGAGGAACTACTACCATATTAGATTTTGCAGAAGCCAGTAGAGGTGAAAATCTACTGCAAGGTGTGGAAACATATCATGAAAAAGCAAGTGGAAATTGTTATTGTGATTATGGATTTCATATGACAATTACATGCTTAGATAAAGATACATTTAATCATATGGAAAAGCTTATTTCAGATGGAATTGTATCATTTAAGATGTATATGGCATACGATGGCATGAAAGTAGATGATGGAACAATATACAAGCTTTTAAAAAAAGCTAAAGATTTAGGGTGTATAGTTGGATTTCATTGTGAAAATGGAGATTTACTAGATGTATTGATAGAAGAAAATATACAAAATGGTAATTTAAATCCAAAATATCATCCACTTACAAGACCTAATATAGTTGAGAAAGAGTCTGTTTCAAGACTTGCTGATATAACTAAATTATCAAATTCAAAATCCTATGTAGTCCATCTAAGTTGTAAAGAGTCTCTTGAAACTGTAAAAATAGCTAGAGAAAAAAATATAGATATGATAGTAGAAACATGTCCACAGTATCTATTACTAGAAGACAATTTATATGATAAGGATGGATTTGAGGGTGCTAAATATGTAATGTCTCCTCCTTTAAGAAAAAAAGAAGATATAAATTATCTTTGGGAAGGATTGGCTAATGGAGATATTCAAACAGTTGGCACAGACCATTGTTCATTTAATTTTAAGGGGCAAAAAGACTTGGGAATTGATGACTTTAGTAAGATACCAAATGGAGCACCTGGTGTTGAACATAGACTACCTCTTTTATATACATATGGAGTCTTAGAAAATAGAATAAGTGTAAATAAATTTGTAGAAGTTACTTCCACAAATGCTGCTAAAATATTTGGGATGTATCCTAAAAAAGGTGAGATAGCTGTCGGAAGTGATGCAGATATAGTCATTTTAAATACTAATAAAGAAGAAACAATTAGTTATAAAACTCAAAAACAAAATGTAGATTATACTCCATATGAGGGGTTCAAAATTAAATGTAAAGTTGAAGATGTATTTTTGAGAGGAAACCATGTAGTACAAAGTTGTAATGTTAAAGAACAGCCAGCAGGACAATATATTAAAAGAAAAATTACTAAATAATGCGGGGGGAAATAAGAATGATAGATATACTTATTAAGAATGCCATAATAGTAACTGTGAATAAAGATAGAGAAGTTATTTTTGATGGGGCATTAGTAGTAAAAGATAACAAGATTGCAGATATTGGGAACTCCAAAGAAATAGAAAGTAAATATACAGATGTTAAAAAGGTAATAGATGCTAAAGGCAAAGTCCTATTCCCAGGCTTTATAAATACACATAATCATTTATTCCAAACTTTATTAAAAGGGCTAGGAGATGATATGGTACTTAAAGATTGGCTAGAAACTATGACGTTTCCAGCAGCTAACTATTTAGAACCAAAAGATACTTATGATGCTGCAATGCTTGGATGTATTGAAGGTCTTAGAAGTGGTATAACAACAATGGTTGACTATATGTATCCTCACAGTAAGCCAGGTCTTTGTGATGGAATAATAGATGCTTATAAAGAATTAGGAATAAGAGGAATACTTGGAAGAGGATGTATGAATACAGGAGCTCAATTTGGAGTTCATCCTGGAATAATGCAAGATGTAGAAACGGTTGAAAAAGATGTAAGAAGATTATTTGAAAAACACCATAATACAGCAAATGGAAGAATCAAAATAGGAGTAGCTCCAGCAGCAATATGGTCAAATTCTCAAGAAATGCTTGAGATGCTATGGAGAGTAGTAAAAGAATATGATGATGCTTTATTTACAGTACATATATCAGAAACTCCTTTTGATAGAGAAGCAGCAAAAGAATTGCATGGGCAATATGACATAGATGTTTTAGAAAAATTAGGAATACTAGGGCCAAATGTGCTTATGGTACATTGTGTGTATTTAACTGAAAAGGATATGGAATTTACTAAAAAATATGACATGAAAGTATCTCATAATACAGCAAGTAATATGTACTTATCTTCAGGTGTTGCACCAGTACCAGAAATGCTTAAAAAAGGAATAACAGTTAGTTTGGGAGTAGATGGAGCTGCTAGTAATAACTCTCAAGATATGCTTGAGCTTATGAAATTAACAGCACTTCAACATAAAGTTAATAAGTGTGACCCATTAGCAATGTCAGCAGAAAAAGTTCTTGAGTTAGCAACTATAGATGGAGCAAGAGCTATTGGAATGGAAGATGAGATAGGTTCATTAGAGATAGGTAAAAAAGCAGATTTACTAATATTCAACCCAATGCTTTCACCAAAAGCAATACCTATGCATAATCCAGTATCTACATTAGTATATTCTTCTAGTATGAAAAATATAGAGAGTGTTATAGTAGATGGAAATATAATAATGGAAAATTCAAAAATCTTAACAGCTGATGAAGAGAAAGCATTAAAAGATGCTCAAGATACAGCTGAGAGACTTTGTGTAAGAGGAACTATAAAGAATAGAATGGAAGGTCATAAATGGAATAGTCTTTATTAATAAATGTGACTTATTCCTGAATAAGTATAATAAAAACTTTAGCTTAAAAATATGAGTTTTGAGGTGATTTATTTGATTATCAAATGTACCATAAATAACAAAGAAAAAGAATTAAGTATAAGACCAGATGAATTTTTAGCAGATACACTAAGAGAAAATGGATATGTAAGTGTTAAAAAAGGATGTGATACTGGCTCATGTGGCTTATGTACAGTAATGGTAAATGACAAGGCAGTGCTTTCTTGTAATTATCTTACTGCTAGAGTAGATGGTCAACACATCACAACACTTGAAGGTGTCTTGGATGAAGCAAAGAAATTTGGGGATTTTCTTGCAGATGAAGGAGCTGACCAATGTGGATTTTGTGCTCCTGGATTTATAATGATGGTCTTGGCTATGAAAAGAGAGCTTCAAAATCCAACAGAAGAAGAAGTTATAGATTATGTAAATGGTAACCTTTGTAGATGTACTGGATATAAAGGGCAATTAAGAGCAATACATAAATATTTGAACACTTAAGTTTTAAGTGAAAATTAAATTGATATGGGGAGAGAATATGATAACTATAAAGGAATATGTAGTTCCAAAAAGTTTAGATGAAGCTTATGAACTGCTAATATCAAGAAAAAACAACATAATACTTGGAGGCTGTGGATTTTTAAAACTAGGTAGTAAAAATATTGGTTCAGCAATAGATTTAAAAGACTTAGCTTTGGACTATATAAATGAAACTGATGATAGCATATTAATTGGAGCAGATACAAGTTTAAGAACTTTAGAATTAAATAAGGTTATTAAAAATTACTGTAATGGAGTAATTTCAAACGCTGTTTCTAATATAGTAGGAGTTCAATTTAGAAGTGGAGCTAGAGTAGGAGCTAGTGTATTTGCTAAGTATGGATTTTCAGATTTAATACCTTCATTACTAGTAGTAGATGCAAAGGTTAAGTTATATAAAAAAGGGGTTATGAACTTAGCTGATTTTTTAGAAAGTGAGCTTGAAAAAGATATATTAATAGAAGTTATATTACCTAAAAAGGATGCTATAGCTGTATTTGATTCTATAAGAAAATGTACAGGTGACTTTTCAGTATTAAATGGAGCAATGTTAAAAGAAGGAAGTACTTATAAAATTGCAATAGGGGCTAGACCAAGAAGAGCAAAAATTGCATATAAAGCAAGTGAAATACTAAGCTTAGAAAATGATATAGAAAAAGCTGGAGAAGTATCAAGTGAAGAACTTTCATTTGGAAGTAATATAAGAGGAAGCAAAGAATATAGAAAAGACATGGCAAAAGCTTTAGTAGTGAGAATGTATAATAGTATTGGAGGTGAGTGTGATGGTAAATAAAGAGGTAAGAAAAATAGATAGCGAAGCCATTGTTACTGGCAAACCAATATATACAGAAGATTTAATTTTTCATAAAGATGTTTTAACTATTAAGCTTCTTAGAAGTCCACATGCTTTTGCGAAGATAAAAAACATCGATATAAAAAATGCATTAAAAGTAAAAGGTGTAGTAGATATATTCACTTACAAGGATGTGCCAAATTATAGATATTCAATGGTTGGAGAGTCATATCCAGAAGCATCACCTCATGACCAGTTAATACTTGAAGATATAGTTAGATATGTAGGAGATGAAGTTGCTATAATAGCTGCTGAAGATGAAAGGGCTGCTATTAAAGCTATGAAACTTATAAAAGTTGAATATGAAGTAATGACTCCAATATTGGATGCAAGGGAATCGGAAGGAAATAAAATTTTAATACATGAAGAGGAAGATTTATTTTGTCCATTTGATTTTGGATTGGATGCTACAAAAAATATAGTATCGAGAGAGAAAATGGGCAAAGGAGATGTAGAAAAAGAGTTTAAAGAGAGTGATGTAATAATAGAACAATCTTATATGACTCAATCACAAGCACATTGTATGATGGAGACTCATAGAGCTTATACGTATATAGATACAAATGGTAGATTAGTAGTAACTTCTGCAAATCAATCAGCTTATCATATGAGAAGACAGGTTTCTAGAGCATTGGGAATACCTCTTTCAAAAGTAAGAGTAATAAAACCAAGAATAGGTGGAGGCTTTGGTGGAAAAAACATAGCTGTAACAGAGATATATGCATCATTTGTAACTTGGATGACGAAAAGACCAGCAAAACTTATCTATACTAGGGAAGAAACTTTTGCAATGACTAACACTAGACATCAGATGTTTTTTGACATAAAGATTGGGTCAGATAAAGAAGGAAATATAAAAGCTATAGATATGAAAGCATTAAATAACACAGGTGCTTATGGTGACAATGGACCTTCAGTTTGTTCTGAATCAGGACATAATGTACTTCCAACATATAATAATGTACCCGCAATAAAATTTGATGGAAGAACCGTATATACTAATTTAGTTCCAGGGGGAGCGTTAAGAGGATACGGAGCAACTCAAGGTACATTTGCACTTGATTGTGCAATTGACGAATTAGCACATAAACTTAATATGGACCCAACAGAAATAAAGTTGAAAAATATTATAAAAAAGAAAACTGAAGGCGGAATAATGCATTTTCCAATAAGAAGTTGTGCACTTGATGAATGTATAATTAGAGGTAAAAAGCTTATTGGATGGGATGAAAAATATCCTGTTAGAGAGATTGGAAATAATAAGGTAAGAGCTGTTGGAATGTCTGTGGGAACTCATGGTTCTGGTATAGCTAACATAGATATGGCAATAGTAAATATGAGAATGGATGAAGATGGAACTTATAAGTTGTTTTCTGGGTCTTCAGACTTAGGAACTGGTTCTGACACAATACTTGCACAAATAGCTGCAAAAGCATTGAATACATCTATTGACAGAATTTCTGTTTATACAGGAGATACAGATATGTGTCCATACGATACTGGTGCATATGCTTCTTGTACTACTTATGTAACTGGAAATGCTACAATCAAATCTGCTGAAAGTTTAAAACAAAAGATATTAAAAGTAGCACAGAAAAAGTTAGATTTACCAATAGATGATTTAATATTATATGAAGATAGGGTTTGCTATAGTGAAGATGTAGATAAGTTTGTTTTATTAAGTGAACTAGGAAGAGAATCTGTTGGTGGAGGAAATCAAGAGGTTCTATATTCATCTGAATCTTATGGCATACAAGAGAGTGCTAAGCCATTCTTAGCAGGATTTGCTGAGATTGAATTAGACAAAACAACAGGAGAGTTTAAAGTAATAAATTATGCTTGTTCTACTGATTGTGGTACAGTTATGAATCCTGCACTTGCTAGAATACAAGTTGAAGGCGGAGTAACTCAAGGTATAGGGCTTGCAATGTATGAAGACCCTAGACATGGTTCTGATGGAAAACTTCAGACTTCTAATTTATTACAATACAAAGTTCCAACAAAAAAAGATATAGGAAATATATTAGTTGACTTTGTAGATAATTATGAACCGACAGGCCCATATGGAGCTAAATCTTTAGGAGAAATAGTTATTCATACACCTGCACCAGCAATAGCGAATGCAATATATAATGCCACAGGGGTTCGTATAAGAGAACTTCCTATAACTTCTGAGAAAGTTTACATGGCTATGAAAGAATTAAATCAGGGAGGTAAATAAATGATTGCTATAAAAAGTAAATACTTAATATCTTCGGCTGATGAAATATATACAAATTATGCTGTTGTAGTAGAAAATGACATTATAAAAGATATGTTGCCAAATGAAGAAGTTGAAATAAAGTATAAAAATATTGAGGAAATAATAGATAAATCAGATGCTATAGTAATGCCAGGATTTATCAATGGTCATATGCATCAATATGGAGTTCTTTCTAGAGGAATACCAGCAAATGTACATTTTACTGATTTTGAAGGTTTCTTAAATGATTATTGGTGGCCATTTATAGAAAATAGAATAGGATTAAAAGAAGTAAAGGCCACAACTAAAGCATCAGCAATAGAACTTATAGAATCTGGTGTAGTAGCATTTTGTGATACTCTAGAAGCTCCAAACACAGAAGAAGGAACTTTAATTGAGCAAGGTAAAATACTAGAAGAAATAGGTATGAAAGCGATTTTATCTCTAGAAAGTTGCGAGAGAATAAGTTATGAAAATGGAATTAGGTGTCTAGATGAAAATGCTAATTTAATAAAGTGGAGTAGAGAAAATAGCAAGTTAATAAATGGAATAATGTGTACTCATACAAGTTTCACATGTTCAGATAAATTTATTAAAAAAGCTAAAGAAGATGCAAAAAAATTAGATGCACCAATGCAATTCCATTTATGTGAAAGTATATATGAACCAAATTATGCTGAAAAACATTTTGGTAAAAAAGCAGTTGATTATTATAATGATTTAGAAATATTAGATGAAACTGTATTGGCATCTCAGTGTGTAAAAATAAATGATGAAGAAATAGAAGTATTAAAAGAAAAGGGTGTAAAAGTGGTTCATATGCCTCTTAGCAACTGTGAAGTAGGTGGAGGTTTTTCTCCAGTACCAAAAATGATTAAAAAAGGAATAAAAGTAGCACTTGGTACAGACGGATATATAAATGATTTCTTTGAAGTTATGAGAGGTGCATTTTTAATGCATAAATCAGTTGAAGAAGATGCATCTGTAATGCCAGCAAATTTAATATTTAAGATGGCAACAGAGCATGGTGCTCATGTATTAGGGCTTCAAAAATCTGGTAAAATAGTAGTTGGTAATAAGGCTGATATAATAGTTATGGAAGATGAATTTAAAACTCCTGTTACTCTTGATAATATATTTGACCAGATAGTAGTTCAAGGTAAAAAAGAGTTTATATCAAATGTATATATAGATGGTAGACATATTTTAAAAGAAAAACAGTTAGTTGATTTAGATAAAAAATCTATTGTTAAAGAAATGAAAGAAGTTGCTTGTGAATTTTGGAAATTTTAATGAATGTAAATATATATGAAAAGGGGAAGCAGATAATGTATAATTTTTTAGGTAAAGAATTAAAATCACCACTTATAATAGGTTCAGGCCCATTAACATATAGTGCAGCTGGATGTAAGATATTAAGTGATGCAGGAGCAGGGGCAGTTGTTACTAAGACTATAAGAAAAGAAAGAGCTATAAATCCAGCACCACATATGGTCAGAAATACAGCTAATGCTCTTTTAAATAATGAGAAATGGACAGATTTTGAGCCAGAGCAATGGATAGATTTTGAAATACCACAAATGAAAAAAGATGGAACTGTCTGTATAGCTTCAGTAGGTCATACAATCGAAGAAAGCAGTGAATTAGTAGAGAAAGTTGCAAATGCAGGAGCTGACTTTATTGAATTAGTATCTTATGACTATAGAGATTTGATACCAATGCTTAAAGATGCAAAAGAAAGAGTAAATATACCAGTAATAGTCAAGCTTCCTCCTATGATAGATGAAATAGGAGATTTTGCTAAAAAATTAGAAGAAGCAGGAGCGGATGCAATAACTGCTTGTGATTCTGTAGGACCAGCATTTAGAATAGATATAGAAACTGGGCAACCTTTATTAGGTGGAAATGGAATAGGGTATTTAAGTGGTGAGACTATCAAGTCAATAACTTTACAAAGAATATATGAAATAAAAAAACAAGTTAATATACCAATAATTGGGTTAGGTGGATGTGTAAGTGGAGATGATGCCTTAGAAATGATTATGGCAGGCGCTGACTTTGTTGGTATATGTTCAGTAGTAATCTTAAAAGGTGCTCAAGTAATATCTAAAATACATGATGATTTAAAATCTAATCTTAATAGATTAGGATATAATACTATAGAAAATGCTTGTGGTATAGTACATAATCATATGGGAGATGTAAATGAAAGACTTAGTTTTGAATTTACTTATGATGAAGAAAAATGTACTAAATGTAAGATGTGTGAGAGAGTCTGTGCATATCAAGCGAGAAAATTGAACGATAAGATGGAATTAAATGAAGAAGAGTGTAGATATTGTGGTCTTTGTATATCAGTTTGTAAACCAAAAGCACTTGGAAGAAAAATTTCATGTTCAGAATTAAATGTATAGGATATTTTATAAAAACTAATTTAAAAAAATAAGAATTTATATAGAAATGAAGGGTACTATTATTATAATGGTATCCTTTATTTAGTTGTCATTATATTTATCTCCTAATTAATTATTTTTTGAAGTAATTCAGTATGTAATTTTTGTCAATTAAATTTTGAATAACTATTTTCTATATATATGTTAACATTGTATAGCATTTATATAAAATGTTATAATAATTAGTAGGGATGGTGATGTAAGTGGAAGATAAGATTTTAGAATTATTACATATTATAAATAAAGATGTAGGTAGTATGAAAAGTGATATGTCTGAAGTAAAGCAAGATATGAGTTTGATGAAAGAAGATATATCTGAAGTGAAAAAAGAAATAAACTTACTAAAGGAAGACATGTCTGAAATGAAAGAAGAGATAATTGTGCTAAAGGAAGATATGTCTGAAGTAAAACAAGAAGTAAATGAAATGAAGGAAGATATGTCTGAAATGAAAGAAGAGATGAATGTAGTTAAGAAAGATATGTCTGAAGTAAAACAAGAAATAAATGCAATGAAGGAAGATATGTCTGAAATGAAAGAAGAGATAAATGCAGTTAAGGAAAACATGTCTGAAGTAAAACAAGAAATAAATGCAATGAAGGAAGATATGTCTGAAATGAAAGA
>NZ_JAGWCX010000030.1:0-47889 GCF_020657775.1 Clostridioides sp. ZZV14-6345
TTAGAAGAATACACACTTTATTTTAAAGACCCTTTAAATTAAATCACCAACAACTTTTACTTTTATAAGAAGTGCATTACCAGGAAGGTATGCAAGCGGAACATCTTCTATATTTAATACTTCTATAGTATCTTCTTTAGCACCAGCTTTTAGAGCTTTATTTACAGCCTCTTTTTTTGCATCTTCTATAGCATCTTCCCTAGACATTTTATCTAAACTGTATACTTTTTCTACATCTCCACTTATTTGTCCTAAAGCTGCACCAATAGCATTTGCAGCAGTATAGTGAGGAGGTCTTATAACATTACTTATACCTCTTAGTTTTTCAGGAACAATTATACTTCCTCCACCAGTTAAAACCAATTCAACATCATCTTGACTAGTCTTCATTTGGTCTACAGCATCTTCTAATTTTAAAATAACTTCCTTATATACCTCATCACAATACTCTTTATCTAAATTTTCAACATTACTTTTTCTATCTTCAAATGCCATATCTAACTTTGTAACAACATCTGATAAAGTTAAAGTATCTCCACCAAATATTATTGCGTCTTCAGTTATTTTATATCCCACACTTTCAGGACCTATCTTTATATTATCTTTTTCTCCTTTTACACATGTCCCACCAGCAAGACCAATAGTTAAAACATCTGGCATTCTAAAATTTGTGTGTACTCCCCCAATTGTAACTGGAATTGATGATTCTCTAGGGAATCCATTGTATAGTACACCTAAGTCACTTGTAGTTCCTCCAACATCTAGTACTATTGCATTTTTTACTTCTGATAAGAAAGAAGCCCCTCTTATAGAATTTGTTATTCCACATCCAATTGTAAAAATCGGGTATTTCATTGTATACTCTAAATTCATTAATGTTCCATCATTTTGACTGAAATATATTTGAGCATCTATACCTAAATCTTTAAGTGCTTTTTCAAATCCTAAAGATACAGCTTTGCCTACTTGAGATAATGCAGAATTTAAGATAGCTCCATTTTCTCTTTCTAATATACCTATATTGCCTATTTCATTTGATAAAGATATAGGAATGTCCCCTAGAATTTCTCTAACCCACGTTGCAACTTCTTCTTCTTGTTGTTTATTTACTGGAGCAAATACTCCACTTATTGCAACACTTTCCACTTTGTCTTTTATTCTGTTGCAAAATTCTACAACTTCATCCTTACAAAGTTCATTTATCTTTCTACCATCGAACTCATATCCACCAGATACCAATATTGAATCTAACTCTATTTTTTCTCTTAAATCTTCTGGCCAATCTATAAAAGGAAGAATAGCAGTAGTTGCTGGTTTCCCTATTCTTATCATAGCCACATTATTAAGTCTTTTTCTTTCTACAATAGCATTCGTACAATGAGTTGTACCAAGCATAGCATATTTTATTAAAGAATGGTCAATTTTACTTTCATCTATAACTTTTTTTAAGGCATTGTAAACACCAGTTTCAACATCTTTTGTAGTTGCCACCTTAACTGAATGAATTACTTTTAATTCCCCATCCAGTATACAAGCATCTGTATTTGTTCCTCCAACGTCAATTCCTACACGATACATCAAAATTTCCTCCTAAACTTTTTATTTTCCTTGTAATTCTTCTACTGTTTTATATTCAACATCATATCCAAAGTATCCAGGTCCAACTGTCTCAATTCCTTTTTCTGTTCTCCATTTTTCATTACAAGGAAAAGCTACTACCATAACACGAGAACCGTATTTTATTCTTTCTGTAGTTATTGGAAATCCAGTTTCTAAATCTAATACTGCTATCAAGTCTGGTGTAATACAAAGTGGTGTATCACCTTTTTTTGCAATTAAATTCTCATTTTGGAATAATATAGAGTACTCTCCATCATATTCATTAATTCCAGCAAAAAAGGCATGTCCTCTAGTAAATCCACCTTTCAACTCTCTCTTAATATCAATTACTTTTCCTTCAAACAATTTGTATCCATTTAATTCTTTTAGTATATTTCCAACAGCACCTTTTGAATCGGATTTATTTTCAAGTAAAAATCCTCCTATAGTTTCAGCTATTGTAAGTGTATTACCTATAGCAGCTTTTTTAACTTGAGCCCCACTTAAATTATAGTCACTAATAGAAGAACTTCCTCCCATTTCTACAGTTAAGGTTCTAGCCAGTCTTTCTGACCAAATTCCATCCACAGGATAAAGAATAGCAGAATTACCTTTTTCATCAGACATTACAGCAGGAGATGCCTCATATCCTTCAAGATAAAAAGTTACCATTTGAGCTTCAGGAAAAGCTCTCCCCATAGAATCTGCGTCTAAGATAGGAAGTCCTTTTTTTGCAGCAACTGCTATTGGCATAAGTGAATTTATCCCACCTATTTCTATAGGAATTATAACATCTACTTTTCTATTTAATAATTTTTCCATTATCTCTAAAGGTGTAGTTAATTCCACTTCAGAAAGTAATTTTTCTATTGTAATTACAGGAGAACCCATACCAGATACTGGAACTACTAGAGCATCATCATCAAGTTCATCCAAGCTTATTACTTTTACAGGACCATACTTTTTAATTGCTTGTTTTGCAACTAATTTACCTACATATGGGTCACCTCCACCTCCAGTTCCAAGTACTGCTGCACCAACTGCTATTTTATCTACACTTTCTTCTGTTAAAAATCTCATGTTACTTTCTCCTCATATTTCAATTTTATTTTATACTTTATAAACAAACTTCATTATACTGCTTTGTCTATTTCTTGCTTATTTTTCACTGAACAAAGCACTTTTCCAATAATAGATTGTACTATAAATCCTGCTATAAATCCATCTAAAGGAGCTATAGTAGTAAGAGTTATAAATCCATATGTTGAAAGGTAAGTTATTAATATACCAATTATCCAAGACACTATTGAACGTTTAACTATTGGTTTATATAATACACCTTTATCAAAACCTTTAAGCTCTTGCTTTACTATGTAATATTCTGCTGTATATACACCACCAACAGGTGCAATTACAATTCCAAGTAAATTCAAAAATCCTATAAAACCTTCATATATTCCAAATACAGCTAATAATGTAGCCACAATACCAAGAACTATAGTTAATACTTTCTCAGGAGCTTTCTTAAGTACAAGAGCTATACTTAGTGATGCTGAATATACATTACTTGTATTTGTAGTCCATTGAGCTAATGTAAGTACAATTATACCTGGTATAGCAATTCCTAATGTAATAAAAATTCTCATAATATCAGAAGTCCCCATACATTTTACTAATATTATTGAAACTATTATCATAAAAGCATTTCCAAATTGTATTCCTAAGAAACTTGAAAGTGCACAATCTCTTCTACTTTTAGCCCAACGGCTTATATCAGGAGATACTATTGCACCAACTATTATTATACTCATTGATAAAGAAACTCCACCTGCAAATGTCATAGTAGATTTCATATTATCATCAACTGGAATTCCATTTGTTCTAAAGGCTAAAAATATAGTTAACATCATAAGAATTAATAAGAATGGTACTGAATATACACTAAGCTTTTCCATTGCTTTATATCCATAAATTGCAGTACTCATCATCAAGAGACCACCTATGAGACTTAAAATCTGCATACTCACATCTAGATTAAATATATCTTTTATTATTATCTGTGCATTTTGGGCAAAGAAACCTACTTGAACTCCAAACCACCCTAATAGAGAAACCCCTATAACTAGAGAAAATATTTTTGCTCCAGCTTCTCCAAATACATACTTTGTTATCATAGATGTAGATAAACTTGTAGATGAACCAACCAAAGAGCATGTAGTATACAAAATTGCAGAAAAAAATGAACCAACAATTACTGACAATATTGCTTGTTTCATTAGCATACTCTGTGCCAACTCAGCCCCTAAGATAACAGATGATAAATCCACACCTATTGCTACTAAAACTGAAAACATAGCTACCCAACCACGTTTTTGATTCTCTGGAATCTGTTCCAGAGCATAGTTAATTTTTTCTTCTTCCATTTTCATCCCTCCATTTAAATCGTAAAGCCACTGACTTTAGCATATTTTACAATTTTCTAATTTATAAATTTATTAACTATCATATTTTTATACTTTTCATTTAATATATAGTTTTAAATTTTCTGAAATAAGTTTATAATAAAAAACGCCTCTTGGAAAAATCCAAGAGACGAATATAAATCCGTGTTACCACTCTTATTAGTAAAAATTAATTTTACTCACTCATTTTCTTAAGGCGAATTAAACCACTATTATAATATAATTACAATAGTATTCTCCAAAGTCCTTTTCACATAAATTCCAATATTAGTTCTCAGCCAAATCTAACTCTCTGTAAAATTCCTTTATGCTACTTTCTTCTTCTACGAATATATAATATTGATTTGTAGTTAATTTATGATTTATATCATAATATATATGCAATATTTTGTCAACTTAAAAAGTCAATTACTTGCATTTTTTAGTTTTATATGTAATTTTTTATATTATTACTATACTTATATTATGTATTTTTTTTAATTTCATCAAAATTTATCTTTTTATACTTTATCATCTATAAATTTACAGCATGAATAATATACACTTAAATAATTAATTTTATATAAAATATCTTTCAAAGTATATAAAAAAAATATTATATTTTAAAATTACAAAACAAAAAGCTATGATTTTACGTTCATAGCTTAATATAATTATATTTTAATAGTAATTTTATTGAATTATATCTATTGAATCTTCAACTTTTATAATACCTTCCTTTATAACTTTTACAAAAATTCCCTCTCGTGGCATTACACAGTCTCCTGTCAATTTTTTAATTTCACATCCACTGTGACACTTTTTTCCTATTTGAGTTACTTCAACTTCACATTGCCCTATTCTCAACTTTGTACCAATAGGTAGTGAAAATACTTCTATTCCCTCTGTAGTTATATTTTCAGCAAAATCTCCAAATTTTAATTGGTCAAAACCCCTCATTTTCATTTTATCTATACTTTCTTTTCCAAGTAAGCTTATTTGACGATGCCAGTTCCCTGCATGTGCATCTCCAACTATTCCATGATTTACTTTTAATTCTGCACATTGTACAGGAACCTTAATTACACCCTTTTTCTCACTTATATTTATTGATACTACCTTAGCCATATTTCCTCCAAATTTTCACCCATATATTATTAATTTACTCGAACTTAAAATCTCCTGATTTTCCACCATTCTTCTCCACAAGATGTATATTACTTATAACCATTTTTTTGTCAACTGCTTTACACATATCATAAATTGTAAGTGCTGCTAAAGAACATGCACTTAAAGCTTCCATTTCTACTCCAGTTTTTCCAAGAGATTTACAAGTTGCATATATCTTAATAGCAGACATAGAATCATCTATATCAAACTCCAAATCACATCCAACTAATTTAATCTGATGGCACATTGGTATATTTGAAGATGTATTTTTAGCTCCCATTATACCTGCAACTTGAGCTACAGATAAAACATCTCCTTTTTTTATCTGACCATTTTTTACTTTTTCTAAAGCTTCTTGGCTGAGAGTAATTGTAGCTGTTGCCACAGCTGTTCTTTTAGTATCATCTTTTTCACTTATATCCACCATCTTGGCATACCCTTTTTCATTTATATGTGTTAACATTGCTTATCCTCCAATTTCATACATACGCCTATTTGTATCACTACATTTATTTTCTATTAAATGATGTTTTTCTGGTTTTTGTTTTATTATATCTTTCATAGATTCTCTAAATAACAATGGTTTATGTAAAAATGGTTTTATATCTATCTCTTCTTTTGAATGGAGACATAATTTTATTGCACCACTAGAAGTAAGTCTAATACGATTACAAGTGTTGCAAAATGAACAGCTTAATGGAGTTATAATTCCTATTCTTCCTTTAGCTCCTTTAAACATATAATATTCTGCTGTGCTTTTCTCATCATTTTTAACTTTATATAAACCATATATTTTTTCAATCATTTCTTTTACATTAAAATAACCCTTTTTATAAACTCTATTAGCCTCACCTAATGGCATCAGCTCTATAAATCTTACATCAATTGGTGATTTAACTGTTAAAAACATAAAGTCTTTAAGTTCATCATCATTAAATCCACTTATAGCAACACAATTTAGCTTTACTTTTATGCCTAAATTTAAACACGATTCAATCGATTTTAAGACATCTTTTAAATTTCCACCTCTTGTTACAGATTTATATTTATATTCCTTCAAAGAATCTAAACTTATATTTACTTTATTTAAACCACATTTTTCAAGCTCAAATATTCTATCAGAAAGTCCAATAGCATTAGTGGTCATTCCAATATTATTTATTCCACATTCTTCTTTTGTAAATTTTATAAGTTCATTCAAGTTAGGATATAAAAGAGGTTCTCCTCCAGTAAATCTAACTTTTGTTATTCCTTGCTCTGCCATAGCCTTTATAATAAATTTGTAATCTTCAAAACTTAAATTTTCATTTATATAATTTTTATCAAATTTTACATCTGGTGGCATACAATAAACACACCTTAAATTACACTTATCTGTAAGTGAAATACGAAGGTAGTCTATTTTTCTTCCATAATTATCAATCATACTCTATCTACCTCTTTGTCTATTTTTTATCTATCTAAATTATGTACTATTCACTTTTTTTAGTGGCACATTCTGTAGATTCTCCTCTTAAAATCTCTATACCATGGTCTAAAACATCAATGATAAAACTCAGATTTTCAACTGCACCTTTTGGACTTCCAGGTAAATTTATTATTATAGAATTTTTTCTTATTCCACTTACACCTCTACTTAGTATAGCTTTTTTGGTAATTTCTGTAGATTTCATTCTCATATATTCACTAAGACCTGGTATCTCTTTTTCTAACACCTCTTTAGTTGCTTCTGGAGTTATATCTCTTTTTGAAAAACCAGTACCTCCATTAGTAAGAATTAAGTCTATTTTATTGCTATTACAAAGTTTTATAATATTTTCCTTTAGCATTTCCTTATCATCTTTTATCAATATGTATTCAATAACTTTGTAAACTCCTGTATTTTCAACAAATTCAGTTAATTTTTTTCCTGTTATATCTTCTCTTTTTCCTTCATATCCTTTATCACTAAGTGTTATAATTGCAACATTAAACATATAATTTCACCCCTCTATACATTGATTACGCCCCTATAAACACAAATCCATTTAATAAAATCTACTCTATTTTATTTACTTTTTCCTCAGTAATATAACATATTATATTTATTTTTTTAATTATATCACCTATTAATACATACATTTTTTATTATTCCAACGTTCTCAAAATGAAAGATATTACTTTATAACTATATCAAATACAAAACTAGTATATATGTAATTTATATAACAAATGTGCGAGTACTTTCAATTTCTATAATTATTATAACATTATTAATATTTTTCTCTACCAATAAAATTTTTAAAGTCTATACCATATATTATATAATATAATTTTACTTATTTATATAATATCAGCCTAATTTTATTGTCATAATGATTAAAATTCTCTCTTATATTAGTTTTTTCAAATAAAAAAAGGCACCCATAAAATTTTTAAAAGATGCCTCTTTTTAACTATTTATATTTTATTTTCCAACCACATCATTATCATCTTCTAAAATAACTGCTGTTCCATAAGCAAGAATTTCTGCTGCACCTTGCATAACTGAAGCTGAAGACAGTCTGAATGCTATTACTGCATTTGCACCTTTAGCTTTTGCATCTTCAACCATTCTACCTATGGCAATTTGTCTTGCTTCTGTAAGCATTTCATTATATCCTGTAAGTTCTCCTCCAACAAGATTTTTAAAACTTGCTCCTATATCTTTTCCAACATGTTTTGCTCTTATTGTACTACCTCTTACTAGTCCTAAAACTTCTGATATCTTTTTGCCTTCTACTTTTTCTGTAGTTACTATTAACATAATATATCAACTCCTTAGTATCCTATTTAATATATTATATCATGTAATCCATAATCTTTTAACAAATATTGTAACTTAATGTTTCATTAGCAAATCTATACTATAAAATAATATGTTCTATTAACTAGTTATATCTTTTATTATTAAAATATATAATCTTATCTAGTCAACTCATCATACAAGCTTAAATTATATTCTACATTTAATTTTAAGTCTTTAGTCTTTTTAATCATCATTTCACTAAAGCTTCCTTTTTCAAACCATATATTTTGTATATCCAAAAGTTCTACTTCTTCTAAAATTACATCCATCTTAGACTGTTTGTCAATAATGGCTACAACATCAATATTGTGTGGAACATCTTTTAAGCACTCATACACATCTATACCATCAATAGGTTTCTTCTCTTCATCTATAGCAACAACTTTATACATATTCTTTTTAAGTTCATCTAATATTTTATATGCTTTGCTTTCTTCATCGCTATTATTTAGTATTACTGCCCAAGAATCGCATTTAAGTAAATTCATAAACTCTCCTCCATATAAATCCTACTCTATTTTACAATCATAGCTAATTAAACTCTAGTTAATTTTTCATACTCATCAATAGTGTTTACATTTAAAAATAAATCTTCTTCATCAAAGTATATATAGCTTTTATCTATTTTGTCTATAAGGCTTCTGAGCTTTAAATCATTTTCCCCTATACATAAAGATACCTTATTTATTATACTCTTTTTATATCCAGAACACAATGGTTGTAACTTTCCATTTGTCACCGAAATCACACTTTTGTCATCCATTTCATTAGCTATTCTTTCAACCACTTTATTATTTAGATATGGCATATCACATGCAACTGTAACTATATCATACTTTGCATATTCAAGAGCAGTATATATTCCTCCAATTGGACCAACATTTTTTACTATATCATTATAAACTCTAATATCATATTTAGAATATAATTCTTCATTATTAGATATTATTATTACCTCATTAAAATTTTTAAATATCTCTATTGCAATTTCAATAAAAAGCTTTTCATGTAGCTCAAGAAAGGCTTTATCTCTCCCCATTCTAGAATTTTTTCCTCCAGCCAAAATCACACCTGTTCTCTCTATACAAATCGCCTCCTCTAAAATAATTTTATTTAATTCATATATATTTGAAAAATGGCGCACTAGCGCCATTTCAACATTGACTTATTACTCAAAGATTTGAATAATTTTTTCTTTAAATGCATTCATAAGCTTTTCTTTTTCTTCTAAATATTCACCATAGCATTCATATTCTCTACATATGCAATTTATAATTTCACTTGATGTGAAGTTTATTTTTTCAAGATTATAGTTATATAAAATTTCAACACTATCAATCTCACTTATACTATTAAATATATAAGTATACATATCTTCAATTATAAACTTACTGTCTTCTTCAAATTGGCATAATAGTTGTTCTCTATTCTCCTCTAGCAATACATTTTCTTTTATAAACTCTACAAAGTTTTCAAAGTCTTCTGTATTGTTACATGGCTCTATTTCAAATAATATTCTAAAAAATAAATTCCATGGAAATTCCGTATTTAATCTACTTCTAAAATGATTTCCTAGGTCTTTACAAAATTTATCATCAAATGTTGGTTCTCTTTCAAATTCTATTTGATCATTAAAGTTTATATCCTTATTTACAATTTCATTTAATCTTGCAAACTCATCAAGCATAAAATTGCCTAAAACTTCATCACTTATATCTTGTTTATTAAAAGAATAACTTAATATAGTTTCACATGGTTTTTTAAAATCCACAACGAAGCCTATACTTTTGTTCATTTTTTCAGAAAAAGCATCGTATACTAATTTCGCAAACAACTTTTCAATTTCTTTTTTGCTTACTTTCATATTAAAAGCTTTTCCTGAGTGAAAGTTTTTATAAATGCTTAAAAGCTGATTATCTATCATAGTAAGATTATTCTTTATAGAGTCCATCATATCCTTTATAAATTTATCAGCAAGTAAATATGTATTATTTTTATAAATTATTTTATGTTCAATTTCACTCCAAAACACATTTACAAGAGATTTAATTTGAAGTTCAAATTTTACTTCTCTATCTAAATATGCAAAAACACCATCTATTTTATATATTTCAAATCCATTTTTTTGCTTATTAGGTTGCCTTTCAGACAATTTTAATTTAATGTTCTTATTTTCTTTATTATAATAGTTTATTTTGTCATCTGTTTTATTAAAATATCTTCTTAAAAGTCTATATATCTTGTTTTCATCTTCAATAAATCTGCACTCAATTCTTAAACCTATTAAGTCAGAAACATTATGAATAAGGTTACTTGCTTCTCCATATTTCTTTAAATATCTATTTCTAATTATCTTTTCCCTTAAACTTGATTCTGATTTTATTCTAGAGTTTACATTTATATATTCTTGATTCTTTTCATCCAAAATATTTTCAAAATACTCTTCTATTTCATCTGATATAGTTTCTAATGTTGGAGACATTGTTCTCAACATATCAATAGACTCTTCAATAAAATCAAATTCTTTTAATCCCATAAATTTTTACACTCCTATGTTTAATAACTGTTAGCTATTTCAGTCCTTTATATTTAATTACACTCTTATTTTAACATTTTTTCCTACCATAAGTAAGTATTCTCCAAAAACCTTCATATATATTTCAAATTAATATTAATTTATTTAGCTTTTTGACTTTTATTTTTATTTTTTTACTAATTTATCATATAAAACAATAGTCAGTAGTCTAAATGAATATAATTCAATAAATTAGACGAGAAAATATATATTTATTATAATTTTTTGTCATTTTTTATATAAAATTATTTTTATACAAATATATAAAAATAACAAATCAATACTTAATCAAACAAGAAATATAACAATTAAGACTATGTCTAACTAGATAATAACTCAAAACATCCTTAAACATCCTTTTAACTTGTGTAAAGTAATTAAAATTAGATAGCTAAATTTGTTTTATATAATTGAATTTTTTATATGTACTTAAAAATACTTATTAGAAATTTACTAAATTTATAAAATTTTTCTCATGAACAAGTTGCTAAATTACTTAATGGCAATTTATTTCTGATTCCAAAAAATAAATTGCCATTAAGTAATTTAGTGGCAATTTATTTAAAAATATCTTTTTATTCTTTTATATAATTTCTAAATATATTAAATAAAACTATCTTTAACTAAAACCCTATATATATACCTATTGTTAAAAATACTAGAGATAAAGCTGTTAAAATCAACAATATAGGCATTATAAATCTTACCCATTTTGAAAATGGAATATGAGCCACTGCAAGTGCTCCCATCAGTACTCCTGAAGTTGGAGTTATAAAATTTGTAAGACCTACACCAAACTGATAAGCAGTTACTATTACTTGAGCTGATATGTTAACCAAATCACCAAGAGGAGCAAGTACAGGAACTGTAAGTGAAGCAAGACCTGAAGATGATGGAATTAAAAATGCCAATGCAGCTTCCAAAAAGAATGATAAATATACAAATATAACCTTTGGAAGTCCTCCTAAAAAGGCTGCCGCGGAATTTAATATAGTATCTATTATAAATCCATTTTGAGCAATTATTACGATTCCACGGGCTAAAGCTATCGCAAGAGCTGCTGATGCTAAATCTTTTGCTCCATCTATAAAACTTTCTGAAATTTCAATTTGAGATAATCTACCAACTAAACCAGAAAGTACACCTATCGCAGCAAAACACATTGATATTTCTGGAATGTACCATCCTTGACTTAAAACACCCCAAATCATTATTGCCATCCCTATTCCAAATATAGCAAGAACAGACACTTCTTTAAAAGTAAACTCTTTTATTTCTGTTGAAGTTTGGTTAAGTATTGATTTATTATTTTTATCTATTTCATATACTATTGAACTTTCAGGATTTTCCTTTACTTTCTTAGCATAATACATGACAAACGCTATACTGATTAATATATATGCTATAAAAATAACTACTCTGTATGTTACTCCTGAACCAGGAGCAAGTTGAGCTAGTGCCTGTGCAATACCAACTGAAAATGGGTTTATTGTTGAAGCAGCGGCTCCTGCTGCTGCGCCTATAAATACAATTGCTATGGCGGTTAGAGAATCATATCCTAATGATGTCATAAGTGGAACAAATATCATATAAAATGGTAATGTCTCTTCTGCCATCCCAAATGTAGTGCCTCCAAGTCCAAATAAAATCATTGATATTGGAATTATAAGAAGTTCTTTTCCTTTAAATTTAGATATAACTGATGCTATTCCTGCCTCTATAGCTCCAGTTCTATTTACAATACCAAAAGCACCTCCAACTATTAAAACGAAGCCCACTACCTCAGCTGAATCAATAAAACCTTCTATTGGTGCTTTAAAAACATCTGCAAATCCTTGAGGATTACTTTCTACACTTTGATAAGTTCCTGGTACAACTACCATTCTACCTTCTACATCTTCTCTACTAAATTCACCACTTGGTACTATCCAAGTCAATATTGCCATTAAGACTATTAGTAAAAATATTATTGTAAAAGTGTGTGGTATAATAAATCGTTTCTTTTTACTGTCAGTCATTATAATGTCCTCCATACTTTACTAAATTTTAAATCTTTCTAGGATATTATTTAATCTCTCTGACTAAAGTTTTCCCTTTTTATAAATTTTTATTAGTAAAGATACAAAATAAAAAGCTAGCTTTTAAAACTAAAGAGCTAGCTTTTTCATTTTTCTTTAAATTAAGGATTCCACATACTATTTTACTAATTCAATTTTTTCATTATAATTTAAGATTGTTTTTTTAATATCTTTAGATTTCATTATAGTTGACATTACAGCAAAATCATCACAGTATTTTAATGTTTCTTTGACATTAGATGGTAAAATTCCCCCAAGTGCAACTATTTTAATATCAGTAATCTCCTTCGCTTCTTTTAAAAGTCTAATTCCTTTTGGATTTACTCCTTCTTTACATTTAGTTTCATATATATGTGATAATGTTATGTAATCTATTTTTATGTTTTGATTTCTTATTAATTTTTCTAAAAACTTTACTTCCTCTATTTTGTGTAAAGATAATCCTAGTATTTTATTTCTATTAAAATTACACTTATTTTCAATTAAATTCAAGAATAACTTAAAGGGAAGATGAATACCTTGACAATCTACTTTTTCAAAAAATTCAATATTACTATTTATTATAAAGTTAACATTAAACTTATTCCCACTTTCTTTCTGATTTATATTAGTTTTCAAATTTTCATTCGATATTTGCTCTTGAAAATCTATACAATTGATTTTGGTTTTTATTTTTATATATAATTTTTTTAATTCTTCATATTCTAAATCTTTTTCTCTTATTATGATATTTTCTACACCACTCAATATAGACTCTTTAATAACTTCTAAATATCGTTCTTCGCTACACAACTTTCTATTTGTTATCAAATACATTTAAAATCTTTCCCAATCTTTAAATACATGCTGATAACCAATTGAGTTTAACATTTTCTCTACATCTTTAACAGTACTTTCATCATTTATCTTAAATTGAGCAGTATCATGTTCATCTTGAGAGTGACCTCCTATATCAGTAGATACACCTGCACTCAACTTAGTTACTCCTAAAGGTATTATATGACTTCTCATTTCCAAATTCTCTCTAGTCGATATATTTATGGCTGCATGAGGGTCAAATAATCTCATACATACCATAGCTTGGACTAAATCAGTATCACTTATATCTACTAATTCTTCAAAACAGCCTTTAAAAGGTCTCATTCTTGGTGTTGAATATGAAAGCTCAATATGAGGATATTTTGTTTTTAAATATTTCCCATGCAATATTGTAAAAAAAGTCTCTTTTCTAAAATCATTTAACCCTAAAAGTGCACCTATTGATAGAGTCCTCATACCTGCTTTTGCACCTCTTTCAGGAGCATCTAACCTAAATTTATAATTTGATTTTGGCCCTTTTATATGGACTCTTTTATATATTTCCTCGTCATAAGTTTCTTGATATACTGTTAGTCCTTCAACACCTTTATCTACAATATACTTATATTCCTCTACTTCCATTGGATAGACTTCTATACCTATAGATGGAAATTTATCTCTTAATATTTCTATAGCTTCACCTATATATTCTACACTTGAGTGAAAACTACTTTCCCCAGTCAAAACAAGTAAATGTTTAAAACCTTCCTTTGAAATTGCATTTCCCTCTTCTCTAATTTCATCCATAGTTAATTTTTTTCTTTTTATTCCACTTTTTATATTATAGCTGCAATAAACACATTGATTAACACAGTAATTTGCTATATACATTGGCGTATATAAACATACAGTTTTTCCAAAATATTGAACACTTAATTTATGTGCTTTTTGTGCCATAGCTTCTAGATGTTTTACAGCAGTTTTAGAAAGCAAATTTAATACATCAAAATCTTCAAGCTTGTCTTTTAATAAACTTCTTAAAACATCATTATCTGCAACATTATTTAAATATCCATCAAAATCAAAATCTCTATATTTTTCTATTACATCATAAAAACTCATAACCAATCACCACTTTCTATAAATTGCCTAAAAAACCTGTTAAAGGAGAAGACGCATTTGCAAATTCTGATACACTTCCTGTTTTTGCGAGATATGCTTCTCTTCCTCCTTCCACAGCTAGTTTGAATGCTCTAGCCATCTGTACAGGGTCTCCTGCTGAAGCTATTGCAGTGTTGACAAGTACTGCATCAGCTCCCATTTCCATAGCTTCCATAGCTTGAGATGGCTTTCCAATACCTGCATCTACTATTATTGGTATATCCAACTCATCTATCATTATTCTTATCATTTCCTTCATTTGAAGACCTCGATTTGAACCAATTGGTGCTCCAAGGGGCATAACTGCTGCTGCATTAGCTTCTATAAGTCTTCTTCCAGCATAAAGGTCTGGTGTCATATATGGAAGGACTATAAATCCTTCATCAGCAAGTATCTTTGTAGCTTTTATAGTTTCTTCATTATCAGGAAGTAGGTATCTAGTATCTGATATTACTTCTATTTTTATAAAATCTCCACATCCCATTTTTCTAGATATTCTAGCTATTCTTACAGCTTCTTCTGCATTAGTAGCTCCTGATGTATTTGGAAGTATTGTCATTTCTTTTGGAATGTATGTTAATATGTTTTCTTGTTTGTTATCTAAATCCACTCTTCTAAGTGCCATTGTTATTATTTCGCTTCCACTTTCTTTTATTACCTCTGGTAATATATTATTTGAACCATATTTACCTGTTCCAACCAATAATCTGCTACTGAACTCATGTCCAGCAAGTACCAATTTATCCATATTCTTTCCCTCCATGTTCAATTTTTTTAATATTCAATCTTTTTAGTATCTAATTTTAATATTTACATATCTATAAGTATTTGTGTTGCTAAATTTGCCATGTGATTTGCACAGATAGCAACTCTTGGACCCATAAGACCTTCACCAAATTTAGCTTCATTTACAAAATCTCCACATATATAAAACTTGTCTTTTATTTTCTTAGTAGTTATTATATTTGAATCATAGTAACCTGCCATACCTGATGATGCTATTAGGTATTTATCTTTAAAATTTATCAATACATAATTACAAACCTGTGCCTTACATGAAGCATCATCAAAGGCTTCAATTATCAAATCTGAATCTTTAATAACATCCATATTATGTTTGTTTAAAAAAATATCTCGTTTACTTAATTTTATAAACGGATTTATTTTTTTTATATTTTCTATCATAGCATCAGTTTTTAGTTTTCCTATATCATCTATAAAATACTGCTGTCTATTTAAGTTAGATGGCTCTACGACATCATAGTCTATAAGTAAAAGTTCTCCTACTCCAATTCTAGCTAAAGAGATAGCTATATTGGAACCAAGTCCCCCTAATCCCAATATAGCAACCTTCCCTTTTTTTAACTTATTATGCACATTTGGAGTATGTCTAGCAATCAACAAGCTTTCCAACTCATCAAATGATGGTTTAATTCCCTTTTGTATAAGTGTTAACTTATCATTTTCACAAAGTGGCATATCTGCTTTAATTGGATACCCATTTAACACTAACACATCACAGTTTTGCTTATAACTATCTCTAACTTTGTAGACAGTTGTATTTTCTTCAACATTTGTTAATACTTCATTTACAAATATTTTTATTTTAACCACCTCCAATAAAGCTAATAAGTTCTACAATATCCTCATCTTTTAATACATATGTACTGTAGTTAGATTCTTCAATTATGTCTAGATTTACTTCAACTACGACTCTATCACTCTTTAAATTATACTTATTTAATAAATCTATTACAGTCAATTTTTCTTTAAACTCAATATCTCTTCCATTAACCTTCACTAAATCACCTCCTCTTTTCAACTTTTTTTATTCTAGTCACAAATTATATTAAATTAAGTTCTTCATTGTTTAATATTTTCTTAACTGTTCTCATTGAACACATTTTTCCACACATAGTACAGCTATCTTCATGAGTAGGAGTTGATTCATCTCTGTATCTCTTAGCCTTTTCAGGGTCTATTGCAAGTCTAAACATCTCACACCAGTCTAAATCAGCTCTAGCTTTACTCATCTTATTATCCCATTCACGAGCACCTTTAACATTTTTAGCTATATCTCCTGCATGAGCAGCTATCTTTGCTGCTATTATACCTTCTTTCATATCATCTAAATTAGGTAGTCTTAAGTGCTCTGCAGGAGTTACATAGCATAAAAAATCTACTCCTTTAGCACATGCTAAAGCTCCTCCTATTGCACTTGTTATATGGTCATAACCTGGTGCTATATCTGTAACCAATGGTCCAAGAACATAAAAAGGTGCTCCATGACACAATCTCTTTTCTAATACTACATTTGCTTCTATTTCATCAATAGCCATGTGACCAGGTCCTTCTATCATTACTTGTACATTTCTTTCCCATGCCCTTTTAGTAAGTTCACCTAATACTACAAGTTCTTGAATTTGAACACCATCAGTAGAATCTTTTATACAACCTGGTCTACAAGCATCACCTAAACTCAATGTAACATCATATTCCTCACATATATCTAATATTTTATCAAAATTAGTATAAATAGGATTTTCCTTATTATTCAGCTCCATCCATGCAAATAATAAAGAACCTCCACGAGATACTATATGAGTTAATCTTTCATGATTTTTTATTTTTTGGCAAACACTTCTTGTAAGACCTGCATGTATAGTAATAAAATCAACCCCATCAATAGCATGTTGTCTTATTACATTTAAAAATTCTTCTTCTGTTATATCTTTTAATTCTTTTTCCAAATATCCCACTGCATCATACATAGGCACTGAACCTATCATTGCAGGTGACATTTCAACTACCTTTTCTCTAAATTCTCTAGTTTTACCATAGTTACTTAAATCCATTATAGCTTCAGCTTTCATGTCTATTGCTACTTTTACTTTTTCAAGTTCTTTTTCTATATCCTTACAATCTCTTGAAATTCCTAGATTTACATTTATTTTTGTTCTTAAATTTTTACCTACACCTTCTGCACTTAAAGATTTATGATTTTTATTAGCAGGTATAACAACTTGTCCATTTGCTATTAATTCTCTTAATTCATTCACATCTACTTGCTCTTTTTGAGAAACGATTTCCATTTCTTTAGTTATTATACCTTTTCTAGCAGCATCCATTTGTGTTGTATAGTTCATATTACAATCCTCCAAGATTAAAGTTATAGTTTTTGAAAATAAAAAAAGTGCTTTTCCTTGTTTGGAAAGCACTCTTATAATCATATATACACTCAGACAAATTTACCCTAATATTGAATAATTTGTCTATTTATATAACAAAATTATATTAAAAAGCTTCCCTTCGCAAGCATTATCTTGATCAGGTTATTAGGGTTTGTAAGTTACGGCTTTATCTCTCAGCTAGCCAATTCTAGCGCCCCTAGCTCTAAATTTTTCATCATTTTTACAAATTCAGTATAACACAGCAAAAATGTTAGTTCAACACAATAATACAAATTTTATTTTTTAGTCTGTTAAAAATTGCTCTGCTATAATATTATTTTTTAAGTTTTCAAGATAAGAGTCAAGTATCACAGCCCTTATATTTTCATACTTTATTGAATCTGGAAGTTTTCTTTTTATATTATTTAAATTATCATAACCTACTTTTTCACAAACATCTAAAATCATTTTCTTTTTATCTTCATTATAAAAATTTTCTAATCCTAATTCAAATGATATGCTATGCCCATCCTTTACATAGTCATATACATATCCGATAATGGTTGACAATGAAACTTCTATCTCTTGACTTATACTTTGTATATCTTTTCCTTGATTCAGCAAATCTAATGCTATTTCATTATTTTTTCTACTTTCTCCATCTAGTATTAACTTCCTTTTACCTTTTTTCTCCCAAATAATATTAATATCATTTTCTTTCACATATTGTTTGACTTCATCCAATATACTAGCTCCATACTTTTCAATTTTTACCTCACCTATACCAGAAATATCTTTTAATTGTTCTTCATCAAGTGGATACCTTCCACTTATTTCTTTTAATGCTTTATTGGCTAAAACCATGTATGGAGGTAATTTTTCCTTCGTTGCATATTCTTCTCTAATGACTAATAGTTTTTCATATAAAGCTTTATCTGTATTGACCTCAAGGAAGTCACTATTAACACTTTCTAAATCGACATTTTTTTCTTTATCTTTTTTATTAATGTTATTTTTTTCGACATATTCTTTAATTACTGTTTCAAAATCTTTACCATATTTTTGATACTTAATTTCTCCTACTCCAGAGATATCTAGCATTTCTTCTTTATTAACTGGATAACTACTAGACATAGCTCTAAGTGTACCATCTCCAAATACCATATATGGAGCTATCCTTTCTTCACTTGCAATTGAGTGTCTAAGTTCTCTTAAAACACTATATAACTCATTTTCAACTTCTAATGATTTTGTCATCACAATTTCCTTGAATTCTACTTTCACTTGACCTTTTAAAACTTTCATAGACATCTCATTCAATCTTATAGTTGGAAAACTCCCTCTATTTCCATTACCTAAAGTCTCCACTAAATCTAAAAAACCATGAGAAACCAATGTATTTATAAAATTCTTTAAGTCTTCGCTTGAATAATCTCTCATAATGTTATATGTAGATAAAGTATTCAATCCAAGTTGTAAAATCTTTTTATTCTTAGACCCTCTAAGGACATCTACAATTGTAGTGACACCATAACTTCTTTTCATTCTAGCTACACATGAAATAACTTTTTGAGCATCTACAGTTTTATCTACTATTTCACCTTCTACTAAACAGTTACTACAATTGTTACAATTATCTATATAGTTTTCTCCAAAGTAATTCAATATTGTCTTTCTATAGCATGAATTACTGTAAACTAAGTCAATCATATATTGAAGCTTCTTATGTTGAAATAATTTTCTTTCAGGATTTTCAACGCCAATATCGATTAAATATTTTTGTATATGTACATCTCCTGGAGAAAATAAAAGTACACACTCACTTTTTTCTCCATCCCTACCAGCTCTACCTATTTCTTGATAGTAATTTTCTATACTTTGAGGCATATTGTAGTGTATAACCCATCTTATATTGGGTTTATCAATCCCCATTCCAAATGCGTTTGTTGCTATCATTATATCTACATCATCATTTATAAAATCTTCTTGATTTTTACTTCTTTCATTTTTAGATAGACCTGCATGATATTTTGACACAGATATATTTCTTTTAGATAACCCATTATATATATTTTCAACTTCCTTTCTAGTCGCAACATATATAATTCCAGACTCATTTTTATGATTTTGAATATAATCTAAAATATATTTATTTTTACTAGATGATTTTACTATATTTATTGATAAATTCTCTCTATCAAATCCAGTTATATAATAGTCTGGATTTTCTAAGCACAATAAATTTATTATATCAGTTCTTACTTCTTCTGAAGCTGTTGCTGTAAATGCTGTAACTATAGGTCTTTTAGGTAAACTCTTTATAAAATCAGAAATCCTTCTATAACTCAACCTAAAATCATGTCCCCATTGAGATACACAATGCGCTTCATCTATTGCAATTTGGCTTATATTGTTATTATTTATTAGTTCAAGAAACTCCTGCGCATCTAATCTCTCTGGAGCAATATAGAGCATTTTATAATTATTTTTTCTAATATTACTTAGTATTTCATTAAATTCTTTGCTACTTAGTGAACTATTTATAAAAGCAGCGTTAATCCCCATAGTTTTTAAAGCATCTACTTGGTCTTTCATAAGAGATATCAGTGGAGAAATTACTATTGTCATTCCATCTAACATCAATGCCGGAAGCTGATAGCATATTGATTTTCCTCCTCCTGTTGGCATTATAGCTAATACATCTTTTTTGCTCAAAATAGAATTTATTATAGACTCTTGACCTTTTCTAAAACTTGTATATCCATAGTATTTTGATAGTATTTCTAAAAGTTTTTCATTCATATATTTCTCTCCTAATTTAAATTAATTAGACTTCTTTCCTGATTATGTTCAAATTTTTATTTTTATATTCACAATCGCGGTATTCCAAAGTTTATAGACATTCTATATTATATATTAACATATATTTTGAAAAAAATAGTTTGCAAAGTAAAATAATTTATGATACATTCTAAATATAAATTTAATACTTAATCTTCGGGGTAGGGTGAAATTCCCAATCGGCGGTATAGCCCGCGAGCTAAGGTAGAACTTGGTTGATTTGGTTAAATTCCAAAGCCGACAGTAAAGTCTGGATGGAAGAAGATATATTTAATAAGTGTTTTTGTAGAGCAGTTTTGTTGTACACTTATTAATTTATTGTAGATTATTCTAAACCCTGAGTTAATTCTCAGGGTTTTTTGTTTAAAAAGTATCTAATTAAACAGGAGGTGTATATATTTTGAATTTTGTGAATCAAAAGGAAAAAGACATTTATTATATGAAAAAAGCTCTTGAACTAGCTAAAAATGGAGAAGGTTTTATAAATCCAAATCCGTTAGTTGGATGTGTAATTGTTAAAGATAGTGATGTAATAGGCAAAGGATATCATGAAAAATTTGGTTCTAATCATGCTGAAGTAAATGCTATAAACAGCGCTAAACAAAGTCTAAAAGATTCTACTCTTTATGTAAACTTAGAACCATGTTCTCATTATGGAAAAACACCTCCTTGTGTAGATAAAATTATACAAAATAAGATTAAGAGAGTTGTAATATCCACATTAGACCCAAACCCACTTGTTTGTGGTAATGGAGTAAAGAAATTGAAAGATAACAACATTGATGTTACTGTGGGAATATTGGAAAAAGAAGCAAAAGAATTAAACGAGGCATTTTTTTATTACATAAAAAACAAAAGACCTCTTTGTATTGTAAAATCAGCCGTGAGTCTAGATGGTAAAATTGCTACAAAATCACTAGAATCAAAATGGATATCTAATGAGTCATCAAGATATCTAACTCATAAATACAGAAATAAATATCAAAGTATAATGGTTGGCATAAATACAGTTTTAAATGATAATCCTTTACTAACTTGTAGACTTAATCAAAAAAAAGTATCTCATCCTACAAGAATAGTAATAGATACACATCTAAAATTACCAATTGATAGTAATTTGGTTAAGGATAAAACCAGTAAAACTATAGTTTTCACATGTTGCAAAGACAGTAACAAATTATCTATGTTAAAAGAAAATAATGTTGAAGTCATAATTTCTCCTTCAAAAAATAACTTAGTAGATTTGGAATTTGTAATTCATAAATTAGGAGAACTAAACATTGATTCTGTTCTAGTCGAAGGTGGTGCTACACTTAATGATAGCCTATTTAGAAATAAGTTAGTTGATAAAGTCAAATTATTTCTATCACCTAAAATTATAGGTGGTAAAGATGCACCTACATTCGTTTCTGGAGAAGGAATAAAACACCTATCAGATTCAACACAATTAGTAATCAATAATGTAACTTTAATAGATGGAGATGTTTTGATAGAATCTGATGTTTTAAATTAAATTCTGTGAATACATGTATATAGGAGGTTAGAATGTTTACTGGTATAGTAGAAGAAGTTGGAATACTTAAAAAAATTACTGCTAATGGTAAAAGCGGAAAAGTAACCATACTATCAAACAAAATATTGGATGACACAAATCTTGGAGATAGTATAGCTGTAAATGGGGTTTGTCTAACTGTTTCAAATCTTGGGAAAAATGAATTTACAGCAGATGTTATGATGGAAACAATTCGTTCCACAAATTTAGGTTCACTAAATGCAAATGACAAGGTAAACCTTGAGAGAGCCATGAGTCTTTCTTCAAGATTTGGTGGTCATATAGTGACAGGTCATGTTGATGGTAAAGGTACTATTTGCAAGTTTGAAAAAGATGAAAATGCAGTTTTAGTAAGCATACGACCTGATAAAAAACTTTTATCAGCAATAATACCTAAAGGTTCTGTTGCTATTGACGGTGTGAGTTTAACTATATCATATTTGGATGATGAAATATTTAAGATTTCTATTATACCTCATACTAAATTTAACACTACTCTCTTAACAAAAAATATTGGAAACTTCGTTAATTTAGAAAGTGATGTAATTGGAAAGTACGTTAATAATTTTATAATTAATAACTACAAGGAATTAAATTCTAATAGTAGTAATTATAAATCAAATATAGATAAAGATTTTTTATTTAAAAACGGTTTTTAAAAATAATAAAGGAGTGAATTGCATGTTTAATACTATTGAAGAAGCTATTGAAGATATAAGAAATGGGAAAATGGTAATCGTAGTTGATGATGAAAGTAGAGAGAATGAAGGAGATTTGCTTATGGCAGCTGAGATGGCTACTCCTGAATCAATAAATTTTATGGCTACATATGGCAGAGGTCTAATTTGTCTACCTGCTACTGAAAAGAAATTTAAAAGTTTAAACATACCTCTTATGGTTAGAGAAAATACAGATACATTTCAAACAGCATTTACTGTTACTATAGATAGTGCAGATACACTGACTGGTATATCTGCATATGAAAGAGCTGAAACAGTAAAATTATTCTGTGATGAGAATTCTACAAGTAAAGATTTCAAAACTCCTGGTCACATTTTTCCTTTAATTGCAAAAACTGGTGGAGTTCTTGTTAGAGATGGTCATACAGAAGCTTCAGTAGACCTAGCTAGACTTGCAGGTTTTAAAGAAATTGGCCTTATCTGTGAAATAATGAAAGATGATGGTACAATGGCAAGAGTTGATGACTTAATGATTTTTAAAGAAAAGCATAATTTAAAAATCATCACTATAAAAGACCTTATAGAATATCGTAAAACAAATGAAACTACTATAGAAAAAGTATCTAGTGCTTTTCTTCCAACAAAATATGGTAATTTTGAAATCATAGGATATAGAGATACTTATTCAAATGAAGAACATATTGCTCTTACCTATGGAAATATAAATGGAGAAAATACTCTAGTTAGACTTCATTCTGAATGTTTAACAGGTGATGTGTTCCACTCTTTAAAATGTGACTGTGGACTGCAATTAGAATCTTCTATGAAGAAAATTGTAGAAAACGGAAATGGTGTTTTAATTTATATGAAACAAGAAGGTAGAGGTATTGGTCTTTTAAATAAAATTAAAGCTTATAAACTTCAAGAAGAAGGTTATGATACTGTTGAAGCAAATTTGATGCTTGGATTTGAAGAAGATATGAGAGATTTCTATATGTCTGCTCAAATACTAAAAAATCTGAATATAAAAAGCATAAACCTTTTAAGTAATAACCCTGATAAAATAAATCAATTAGAGAAATATGGAATAAAGATTGAAAATAGAGTTCCTATTAATGAAGAAATTAATGACTTTAATAAGCTATATCTAAAAACTAAGAAAGATAAAATGGGACATCTATTAGATATTATATAAATAAGTTTATGAAAATATTTTTCTACTAAGTAATTTTTTACAATTACTATCAAATACATTTAATATAATATAAATAAAATTGGAGGAAATAAAAAATGATATATGAAGGAAAACTTATTGGAAAAGATTTAAAAATAGGTATAATAAATTCTCGTTTTAATGAATTTATAACATCAAAACTTTTATCAGGAGCTGAAGACTGCCTTTTGAGACATGATGTTTCTCCAGAAAACATAGAAGTAGTTTGGCTCCCTGGAGCTTTTGAGATTCCTCTTATTGCGCAAAAAATGTCTAAGAGCGGTAAGTATGATGCTATAATATGTTTAGGATGTGTTATAAGAGGAGCTACTTCTCATTATGATTATGTATGTAGTGAAGTATCTAAAGGAATCGCAAAGGTCTCTTTAGACAATGAATTACCTGTTATATTTGGAATCGTAACTACAGAAAATATTGAACAAGCTATTGAAAGAGCAGGTACAAAAACCGGGAATAAAGGTTATGATTGTGCTATGAATGCATTAGAAATGGCAAACCTATTTAAAGCTCTAGATTAAATACTACCATTTCAACTCCTCCACTTCTTACTGAACAATTTGCATACCTCCTCTAAAATTATATACTAATCATCAAATCTACTTTTAAAATCTTAAAATAATTAAAAATATGACTCTAAGTATAAAATACCACAAAGCTATATAGATTACTATTAAGGTTATTGTTTTTATTTATAACATGTATTAATACTATACTAATTATCTATTTTATTATTTTTTTAATTTACCATACAATATAATTAAGAGTAAGTAATAATAAAACACTATGATTTAATTGGTACTTATTAAATATTTATGAGGAGAATAAATTATGAAAACATATTCTATACAAGATTTAACACTAGATAAACGTAAGCTTATAAAAAAATATTCTCTTACTTTAAATGAGAATTTAATTTGGGAGTTTAGACATGATAAATACCACACTATAAAATACTTCACACACAAGTTTGCAGTTAAAGAATCTATGCTTGCACTTTTGTTCAATATACATAAATTGTGCTATGCTAAAATAAAATATTTTGAGTCAAATTTTTCAAAATATGAACCTTATAAATATACTTATCAAGATGGATTTGTTAAATGTGAAATGTATGATATGAATTTTATGTTGCATAAATACAGTAATATAATGATAGATTTGAGGAATTTGCAAGAAATCAAAACTATAGAAGAGTTTAGATTATTTTGTGATTATCTAGAAAGCTTTGAAGATAATTTACAGGATTTAATTATATAGTATTTTGGAGAATAAACTTAAAGATAAAATCTATAATAAATAATCTATCTTCAATAATAAAAACTTTTAATAAAACTAAATCACATAATAAAAAATATTACTGGAATTAAAAATTCCAGTAATATAAATTAATTAAATATTATATTCATATAAAGTATATACATCATCTAGTCTTTCAAAATGATTTCATAATTTTATACTATTTTTTTATCCTAAATGTTCCTCAGGTAATTCACTATGCCACTCTGATACATTTTCTAGACCTTCTATTTCATCTGCAATAAACACAGGGTCTTTTATTCCTGATTTTTTTTGACTTGTATAATCTTTTAAAGCAATAAAGGCATATTTCCCTAAAAGTGCTATTGCTATTAAGTTTATTATCGCCATCAATGCCATAAATAAGTCTGCTAGATTCCAAACTACATCTACTTGAGTAAGTGAACCAAATAAAACCATACCTACGACAAAAACTCTAAATATATTAAGTTTAGTCTTACTTTCACTCATAAACTCCATATTTGATTCACCATAATAGTAATTTCCTACTATAGAACTAAATGCAAATAAGAATATACAAACTGCTATAAATATATTTCCAATTGGTCCTATATGATGAGTTAAAGCTTCTTGAGCTAATTCAATTCCAGTTGCTCCACTACTAGCATAATCTGAATATAATAATACCATGAATGCTGTACAGCTACATATTATTATAGTATCTGTAAAAACACCTAAAGATTGAATTAGACCTTGTTTTACAGGATGAGTTACATGTGCTGTTGCAGCAGCATTAGGAGCACTACCCATACCTGCTTCATTAGAAAATAGACCTCTCTTTACTCCAGTCATTACAACTCCCATAAATGTACCAATTGCCATTCCTTTAAAATCAAATGCACTTTCTACTATTAATGCTATAACGCTTGGTATCTCTGTTATATTCATTGCAACTATAGATAAAGCAACTAATATATATAATCCTGCAAATACAGGAACTATTATTTCAGAAACTTTTGCAACTCTATGCACTCCACCAAAAATAACTATTGCAGTTAATATTCCAAGACCTATTCCCATAGTCATTTTACTTATTCCAAATGCATTACTAAATGCAAGTGAAACAGTATTTGCTTGAACTGCATTAAATACAAAACCATAACATATAGTTATAAGTATTGAAAACAAAACACCCATCCATTTTTTATTTAAGCCTTGCTCCATATAATATGCTGGTCCACCTCTAAAGGCTTGACCATTTTTTACTTTATAAATCTGAGCTAATGTACTCTCAACAAAACTTGAAGCAGAACCAATCAATGCTATAAGCCACATCCAAAATACAGCACCAGGTCCTCCTGCTACTACTGCAATTGCTATTCCAGCTATATTTCCAGTCCCAACTCTTGAAGATGTACTTATACAAAATGCTTGGAATGAAGATATTTTTCCTTCTTTTTTTGCATTTTTATTTGCTGTACCATCACCTAGAAGTCTAAACATTTCTATAAAATATCTGAATTGTACAAAATTTGTTTTAATAGTAAAGTAAATACCAATTACAACTAACATTACAATTAAGATGTAAGACCATAAGTAATTGTTTACAAATACTACTGCATTATTAATACTAGTTAAAATACCATTGAAAAAATCCATTATATTAATTACCCCCCCTATTTAATTTTGTTTTCTCAATAAATCTTAAAATCAAAAAAATGAATAATTCCTTGTTAAAAATTCATTAATTTAATTATAATATTTATAAAATCAAATTACAAGGCTTAAAATGAATAATTTTTTTAATATATTGCAGTTTTATATTCAGATTCAACCTTTTTTATTACTTTTATAATATATATATTTAATATTTTATAATTGTTATTAGATATAATAAATTCTACTTTTAATGGTATATTTTTTCGTTTGTCGTTTAATATTATTAGTAATAGAATAATTTTAAAATTTATTTAAATAACAAAAATTTTCTTTAAATTCTATCAATTTTTCAAAAACTTTGTTAAATAATATACTTTCATACATCCATTGAAAAAACAATAAAAAAGTAATACTATATATAGTACTAGCATTAGACACAAAATAATACAAATGGAGGTACTTATATTATGGAATTTCAACAAATAATAGCTATATGTATATTTTTAATAGTTATGGCAGCTATTATTACAGAAAAGGTAAACAGATCTGTAGCAGCTGTTGGTGGTGCACTATTAATGATAATATTCAATATACTTACACTTGATGAAGGATTAAGCCATATAGATTTCAATACTATTGGTGTATTAGTTGGTATGATGCTATTTGTTGCTGTTGTCAAAAATTCAGGACTATTTGAATACATAGCTATCTGGACTGCAAAGAAAGCTAAAGGTGACCCTTGGAAGATAATGATTTGTTTTGCTATTATAACAGCTATTTTATCAGCTGTATTAGATAATGTTACAACTGTCTTACTTATTGGTCCAATGACTATAGTTATTACACAAATATTGGGACTCAACCCAGTTCCATTTTTAATAACACAAATTTTAGCTTCAAACATAGGAGGAACATCTACTCTTATAGGAGACCCTCCAAATATTATGATTGGTAGTGCTGCTAACCTTAGTTTTATGGATTTTGTAATAAATTTAGGTCCTGTTGTTATAGTAATACTTGCTATAACTATAATATGTTTCAAATTTATTTATGGAAAAGAACTTGTTGTAAATGAAAAATCTAAGATTGCAATATTAAAACTTGATGAAAAAAAATCTGTTAAAGATAAACCTTTACTTATAAAAAGCCTTATATTAATAGCATTCATACTTTTAGGTTTTATGTTCCACAGCACAATCCATATAGACTCTTCTGTTGTGGCACTAACAGGAGCATCTATAATGCTTCTCATAGGAAAACAAGATGTAGATGAAATTATGGCAGGTATTGAATGGTCTACAATTTTATTCTTTATGGGATTATTTGTAGTAGTTGGTGGATTAGTAGAAGTTGGCATAATAAACAAATTGGCTCAAGCATTGATTGGACTTACAGAAGGACATCTTGTATTTACAATGTTGTTGATATTATGGTTATCAGCAATAGTTTCTTCTTTCTTAGATAACATTCCATTTGTTGCAACACTAATTCCACTTATTTTGACTATGCAAGCTGAAGGAATTGATGTAATGCCATTGTGGTGGGCAACATCTCTTGGAGCTTGTCTTGGAGGAAATGGTACACTAATAGGAGCATCTGCTAATGTTGTACTAGCAGGCATAGGCAATAAACATGGGCATCCTATATCTTTTAAAGAGTATTTCAAAATAGGTTTTCCACTTATGATTATATCTATTATTATATCTACTGTTTATTTAATTATAAAATTTTAAAAAATATAGTATAATAATACTAAAGGGGATGTGTATATATGAATATTAATACTGTTCAAGGAGATTCAATTGAAGTTCTCTTAAGACAGCTTGGAGCCACAAAAATATCAAAAGTAAGTAGTACATTGTATTTTATCAAGTTTGATTTAGGAGACGGTTGGGAAGTATCTTATACTTATAATATTAATGCTAAAGATCAATATTTTTTACAAAGAATTGAACCATATCCTATTGGTAGAGGCCTGTTTAATGATGAGTATGAAATAGTATCATTTATATCAAAGGATTTAAAAAAATTTCTAAATGCTAAGAATAGTAGTAACTTTAAAACCTTTGTTGAAGTTACTAGAAAAGTCAATTCTATCATTGATAATGTAGAAGAATTATTTTTAAACTACAATGTAGATGGTGATGATTTAAAAACACTTAATAAGGAACTTAATGACATACTAAATGATATTGACTATATAGAAAAACATACAAAAAAAATCTAAAAGTAGTAAATTTGTAAACTTTAGACATTACCAAAGACACTATCCAAAATCATAAAAAGCTAAATTTTAGTTTTAAAAGAATAAAATAGCTGATGAAGCATATGTTTCATCAGCTATTTTGTTTTTAATGATGTCCACATCCATCATGTGAACAAGTATGATTTGATGGAAACTCTACTAATTTTCCATCTTTAAGTAGGTCTAAATTAGCACTTATAGTATCAGCTTCTGCTTTGTAAACTTTTATTCCCATGCCACTTAATTTAACTATAGCTCCTTGTCCTATCCCTCCAACTACTACTGCATCTACAGCTGTACCTGATAATGCTTTTAATGGTTGACATTTTCCATGTTCATGGTCTAAATCTCCATTATCTAAAGATTTAACTTCTCCACTTTCTAAATCACACACGACAAAAATTGGAGCAGAACCAAAATGCCCATATGGTTTGCTATCCAACCCTTTATTTTCTTCTACTGGTATACATACTTTCATTATTATTTCTCCCTTCTCTTACAACATTTTTTTATAGATTTACATTCTTTGCTGCATCCTAGATGTATTGTATTTACATCAAATACATCTATAAAGCTTTCACTAGAATTCCTTAACATAGAGTTTATAAAATCTATACATATATTAAATGATTCTTTATTAATATGATATAAAACATAGTATCCTTCTTTATGACCTGTTATTATACCAACATCTTTTAATATTTTTATATGTTGTGAAACAGCAGAATCTGAAATTCCTAGATATTTAGAAATTCCTTTTTGGCATATATTTCTCTTAGATACTAATATAAGTATGTTAAGTCTAGTTTCATCACTCAATGCTTTAAATATTTTAACCAAGTTTTCCATAAGTACCTCTTTTTGATTAAGTAATCACTTAATTAAATTATAGTACTCTTAATTAAATTTTTCAACCATTATTTTGAAATTTTGTAATATATTATAAATAGTTATAATATTTTCTAAAACACTTTTGGAAATTTTTCAAAATGAGAGTACTCAAATATGTTTTAAAATATTTTAAGTAAGAATAATTTACAAATAAAAAACTGTCTTAAAATAATTAAATTATTTTAAGACAGTTTTTTATAAATATATTTAAAAGGTTAATTAATACAGATATTAAGCCCTTTTTAATTTATCTAAATAGTAAACAGCATTTAATGCTGCTATTTGTCCTTGCCCAGCTGCCTTTATATAAGAATATGGTTTTCCAACACAATCTCCAGCAGCAAAGCATCCTTCTATACTAGTCTTCATATTATTATCAACTTTAATATGAATACCATCAATTTCTATTCCAGGAATCAATGCACTTGGAGCTGTACTATCTTTTATAACGAATACTCCATCAACTTCAATGTGGTTTTCTTTAAAAGATACTTTATTTACAAGTTTATCTCCAACTATTTGTACTGGTCTGTCATGTATAACTTCAATGGACTCATCTAGGTTATCTGAACTTCTCATAAGATTTTCTTTTTTGTACATAGGTATAAAATAAGTCTTTGAAGTGAGTTCACTTAAAAAATTTGCTTCTTCTTTAGATTCTTCATTATATCCTATAACTGCTACTTTTTTATTTCTATAAAGTGGTGCATCACATGTAGCACAATAACCTACACCTCTTCCTAAAAATTCTTCTTCTCCCTTTATCGGTCTAGTGTATTCTACCCCAGTTGCAAGGATTACAGTAGTAGCTTCATACATATCATTTCCAGACATTATTGCAAAATATTCTCCCATAGCATAAATATTATTTATTCTTTTATTTTCAATTGAAATGTCCATACTATCTATATGTGATTTAAACTTGTCTTTTAATTCATCACCACTTATATCATAGAAGCCTAAATAATTATCTATTGAAGGAGCTTTAACAAGCTTATTACTTAAATTATCATTACCAAACATGATAATTGTTTTATTTCTTATTTTTGCATTTATAGCAGCAGACAGTCCAGCTGGACCACTGCCTATTATAGCTATATCATATCTCATAATACTCACCCATTTTTTATAAATATGATTTTACTTTCATTTCAATTTTGTTCTTTGGCATGAATCCAATTAAAGTTTCTACTGGTTTTCCATCTTTAAATATAATCATAGTTGGCACTGTAGATACACTAAACTGTTGAGCTATTTCTAAGCTCTCATCTATATCAACTTTTACAAATCTAGCTTCATCTTTCATCTCTTCACCTAATTCTGCAAATACAGGTCCTAACATGTTACAAGGTCCACACCAAGTTGCAAAGAAATCTACTACAACTACTCCCTTACTACCTTCAACACTACTTCTAAATTCAGATGTATTTATAACTTTTGCCATTTTTTAAACCCTCCTATAAACTTTATTATCCCTATATGATTATACTATGAAATTCATAAATATAATTTTACTTTTATAAGGTTTTTTTATATTTTGTTTTATACTAATTAGTATACCCATTCTTGATTTCTAAAAACAAGTTTTTATATTTTTATTATTTTAACTTTTTTGGTATTGATAATTCAAAGGTAGTTCCAACACCTATATCAGAAGTTACATTTACCTCAATAGACAAATTCAGACTAATCATACGAGCTATTGAAAGCCCTATTCCAGAACCTTCTAAATCTTTATTTCTTACATTTTCACTTCTAAAAAATCTATCAAATATAAGTGGTATTTCTTCTTTTTTTATGCCTATACCAGTATCACTTATAAGTAAAATCACCTCATCTTCTATCTCTTCTTTTAATTCTAATACTATTTCATCACCCAGCTTTGTATATTTAAAAGCATTATCAAGAAAAATCAATATAAGCTGTCTTAATTTATTTTTATCTGTTGTTATAACTTTGTTCTTCAGTTTAGAATTAAATACAAATCTTTTTTCTTGAAATTCAGCGATATCAATATAATCCTCTGATACCTCTTCCAATAACTTTTCTAAGTCTACTTCTTCTAAATTGATTTTAACAATAGAATCTTCTTTAGTAAGAGACAATAAATCAGTTATCATTTTTTTAAGTCTTCTAGTTTCCTTCATTGCAGTAGCTATTGTTTCAACTTCATCATTCACTGTACTTTCTGGGGATTTTAACATACTTTCTAATTTTGATGAAACTATTGTTATCGGTGTTCTTAATTCATGAGAAGCATCTTGTATAAACTTAGCTTGATTTTTCCATGCTGTTTCTATTGGAATTAAAGCTTTTCTAGTAAGATATACAGCAACAAAATAAGTAATTATTACAGAAATCAATATTCCAATTATAAGAACAGATGTAAGCTGTTTTAAAGAATTCATCTCAGAATCTATATTTCTAATTATCTGTATTTGGTATCTACCTACATCCACATTTAATTCTCTAAAAGTATATCCGTTTTCTGTGTATTTAAAAAATGAATTTTTTTTATCTAGTCTTCTATCTGGAAGCAACTCATCAAAATATTCATTTTGAGTATAATAACTTATTCTACCATCTTCATATACATATACCATATCTTTAGGGTCTTTGAGTCTTATTGGGTCCAAAAATGATGTTCTTTTAAATTGAGAAACTATATATTCAAGTTCATCATTTATCTCACTATCAATTCCACTATATGTAAGTCCTCTAAAATATGAATATATAAATATAGAAAAGATTATCAAAAAGCTGCCTACTACAACAATATACATTTTTATTAGATGATTTTTAGTACTAGTAAATACATTCTTATTTATCATCGAATATATATCCTACCTTACGTTTAGTTTTAATATATTTATCATATCCATATTTACTGAGCTTTTTTCTTAGATTACTTACATATACCTCCACTATTTCAATGGTTGCATCTGAATCAATTCCCCATATTCTATCATAAATTTGTTCTTTTAACAAAATTGAACCTTTATTTAATACAAAATACTCAAGCAAGTTAAACTGCTTGTTTTGAAGTTTTATTTCTTCTTTTTCAATATATACTCTTTTCTCTAATGTATCCAAATATAAAGATTTAAATTGTAATCCATTTCTTTCTTTTATCTTTCCATTAGTTCTTAGTATGGCGTAAACTCTCGCTACTAATTCTTCCATATAAAAAGGTTTTGTCAAATAATCATTAGCTCCTATAGTAAATGCTTCTACTTTGTCGTCTAAGGCTTCTTTAGCTGTCAATATAAGTACAGGCGTATCTATATTATTAACTCTCATCTTCTTTAGAATATCAATTCCATTTATATTAGGAAGCATTAAATCTAAAATAACTAAATCATAGATATTTTGATTCACCAAGTATAAGGCTTCTTCTCCATCTTCACACTTTTCAGTTTCAAAATGTTTGCTAAGTTCTTCTACTACACTTTCTAAAAGTATCTTATTATCTTCAACTATCAAAACCTTCATAAATATCCCCTACCTTTATTTGTCTATCTTAACTTTATGAGATTTTAAGTCAATATCTACATTGGCTTTTTCTTTTATATCATCATACGTATATCCTACTATTTCAACATTTTTTGCTTTTGTTGAACACAATATATCTATATCTGTCTCTTCTGAAGCTTTTAAAATCTTATATGATGGTACACGATTTACCATTAAATATTCTCCATTTTCATTAACTTCTGCTGTTTTAAGGATAGTATTTCCTAAATCTTTTGAAGATGAATTTTTTACTTTTATTTGATATGTAATTCCCTCTTTTGATTCATTTATTTTTTTAAGTTCTGATGTAGATATTACCTCATACTGACTACTGTTTTCTAGCTTAATATTATTATTTCTTATATCTATAGTATTTTTTTTTAAATTAACATAAACAATCTTGCCCTCTGCTTCATATTCATATGCATAAACTTCTACACTCTTTGCAAAAGTTTTATGCCCATATTCTATATAAGCAACTTTCCCAGGCATTAGAGTCATATCCAACAAAGCCTTACTATCTGAAGAAATAATTTTTTTATTCTCATCATATTCATTATATATTAACTCAACATTTGATACATTAAAAGTTGAATTATTTTCTATCTTTGTGGATGTGTCTACTTTATCACCTTCATCTATGTTTATAATTTCTGATTTCCCTATATTCAATACTTTTGCATTTCCCTCATCTATTTTTACCTCATTATTATCTTTTGTTTGAATGTCGACTGTATCAGGTTGTTCCTCTTTTTCACATGCTGTCAATGTAAAAGTAAATATTGTTAATGTAATCATTAGAAATATTGATTTTTTTACTATTTTATTCATATTAAGCACCTCATATAGTAGTATTTTTATAGTAGATTCTTATATTTTTTCATAAATTCTTTCAATGCTTGTGTAAATATTTGATGTTTTTCAAAATTTGAATTACTACATAACCTTTCAAAATCATTCCATGTTTCTTTGTCTATACGTATTCTTGTTGTTTTTAATTCATCTATGGTTTCATTATCTATATGTATATCTTTTTTATTAGATGCTTTTTTAGGCTTTATATTGTAATCTTTTACTTCTAAATACCAATCATATACTTCACAAAGCTTATCTAAATCTTCTTGAGTTATATTTATTTTTCTATCTTTTTTAGGCTTAACATTTTTTTTTGGTTTTGTATTTTTTAAATCTGTGCTATTAAACTCAATTTGTTCAACACTTTTGCTTAAAATCTTTTCATTAGAAATCTTTTTTTTGGTGCTTACTTTTTTTCTATTACTTGTATTATTCTTTTTATTTTTTTCATATTCTTTAGCTTTTTTCTCTTCCAAGTTTCCATTGTCTAAGTTTTCATTATAATTTAATTCGTCTTTTAATATGTATTTACCTTTTTCTGACTTATATCCTTTTTTATTTAAAAAGGTTCTTAAAGTACTTTGACTAATTTTTAGATTTTGAGCTATCTCTGCAAATTTAATCCCTTTGCTTTGAAGTTCTAAAAATTTATCAATTCTTTCCTCGTTGTTATTCATTAACATTCCTCCGTCAATATCTTCTTGTCTTTCTTTTCATACTTCTTATTATATTCTTCTTTTTTGAATCTACTCTATTTGATTCAATTATTTTTTGTAGCGTTTTATTGTAAGTAAAATCATCTAAATTATTATTTTTTATATAGAAAAATGTTTCTTCTTCATATTTAATAAAACAAATTGACAGCAACCATGCCATACCCATTTTAACATAATATTCTTTACTTTGTATATTATTACAGTATTCAAAAATTTGTTTAATATGTTTATCATCAACATAATATATTAAAAACATAACTAATGCAAATCTAATTTCCCACGGATTTTCTGAATAAACACATTGTTTAAGTATATCATACATGTTTTCTTTATATTTTTTTGTATATTTTAAACCAGAACAAAACCCGTCACAAACTGACCAATTATTTATTTTAGGTACAAATCTTTTTATATAGTATAAAGTTTCTTCAAAGTTACTATTTATATTGCCAATTATCATACCTTGTAGTACAACTTCTTCATAATATGTATCCTCTGCTATTTCTAAAAACTCTTTCCAATTTCCTTTGCTTATTTCTTTTGATAACTTTCTTAAATTAGGAATTCTAATACCTATTATATTATCTGCCCCAGGTATGATCTTTTTATTAAAATCTCTATATCTGATATCTTGTATAGACTTCATATATTCTAAAAGTTCATTATAATCCAAATTATCCCATTTTTCCCTATTAAATATCATTTATTTACTCCTTAATTCCTTTTTCTTATTGTAACATAAAACTCTACAAAAAAAGCTTCTAACTATCAGAAGCTTTTTAAAAAATATACTAAGTTTTTTAAAAGAAAATTTCAACAAAATTAATGCTAATCTCCTACACCAAAGTCTGTATTGTTGTATAAAACTTCTATATTTGGATTTTCATCCAAAAATTTATACTTACTAATAAACCATTTTACTAACTCTTCATCTCTTTTTATACTAGAAGAATTATTTATAAAAACATTCACTGTTGCTTTTTCAAAAGTATTTAATATAATCTCTATATCTTTGTCTATCATCTCTTTTGTTTGCCCTTCAATCCCAACCATAATACATGGCGAATCAAAATAGTCTTTTACATCTTGTGGAGTCTTAAATTTTGCATTTTTATTTAAAACATTATTTCTAAAATCATTGTCAAAGGTTTCAACACCAATTTTAAATACTATGGGAATTTCAAAATAGTCTCTCATTTCTTTAAGCCTGTTCTTATAAGACCAATGACTTTCTAGAAATAATTTTTTTATATTTTTCTCTTTTATAATACATTTTATTTGTTCTAAAGTATCCTTAGGTAGTTCAAAACAACTGCCAGAATTTATGACCTCAAGGACTCCATATTTTCCAGTTATGTTCTTTAAAACCTCCAGATTTAATTTGTTCATCTCTTCTTCTAAATTAGAATTATCATCTATATAATCACAAAAAGAACACTTTCCCCATATACAAGGAAATCCTTTAAGTAAAACAATTTCTCTTTGATTTTTATTTGTTATCTTACTGTATCTATCCATTTTTTCTCCTATCTTTCTCCAGTCAATGATACCTTTAAAGTTTTGGGAACTGCATTTAATCCTATATTCACTAAAACAACTGCTACCAACTTATCTGCATAGTCAGTGAAAATTTGAGTTACAAATACACTAAAGACATCTCCTAGCCCTAATACTTTCAAGATTTGTACTATATAAGAAGAACCTGAGGATGTCATACCTCCAAACAAAAAAGCTGAAATTATTGAACTTATTATCGATGTTGGAATAGCAAATAATAGTACTCCTAATGGAGTTTTTATACCATTTAAAAAATTTTTTTTAAATGCTATTCCAGCAAGTAAGCCTGTTGATATTTGAACTGGTGCAAAATAGAGAGAATATACATCAAATGTAACTCCACTTATTAGGCTTCCAAACACACCTGTAATGACAGCATATTTAGGTCCTAAAAGTGAGGCTATCATTATAGTTCCTATTGAATCTAAGTATATAGGTAATCTTAATCCCATAGCTATAAATGCACCTATTATATTTATAGCTATACCAAAAGCTATAAGAGTAATAGTTTTTATACATATTTTTGGTTTCACACTATATCACTCCTTTCACAGAGTCTATAATGTCTTCATAACCTTTAAAAAGCCTCTTTAAAAACATGTACATAAACTTCTTCTCATCAACTTCATTTAGAACAATTGCATTAGGACGTTTTTTATAGAAATCGAAAGAATCTACTATAGATTGACCCATAGCTATTCCATCTTCTACAATCTCTACATATGATTCAAATCCTTCACATATACTTCTATCTATAAAGTATGCTACTGCTAGAGGGTCATTTATCACACAACCAATTATTCCTTCCTGTTCCCAATGGAAATCAATATAGAATCTAGTTATTTCAGTTATGTACTTTGCTATTTCTTTATCAAGTCTATTTATAAACTCAATAATGTTGGGAGTAAGTACAATTTTTCTAGTTACGTCTAAACCTACCATGTGAATTTTTTTAGATAAATGCTTGTAAACATAATCTGCTCCGTGTGGGTCTACCCAATAGTTAAATTCTGCTACTGGAGAGCAATTTCCATGAATTCTAAATGCTCCTCCCATAGATACAAATTCATCAAGATTTTCAAAGGCTTCTTTATCTTTCATAAGTGCTTTAGCTATATTTGTAAGTGGTGCAAGTGCTATTATTGATACTTTTTCATGATTATGTAAAGTACTTATTATAAAATCTACTGCTCCATTGTTTGCCTTAGCTTCCATCACTTTTTGATAAAAGTTTTCTCCAATACCATCTTCTCCATGTGTATCTTGAGCTGTTACAAGTTTTCTTTTTAGTGGTGCTTCTTCTCCTATATATACTGGTATATTTAGTGAAGAACACATTTGGAGTGTTTTTAGTGCATTTTCTGCACCTATATTTGCTGGAACATTTCCACAACATGTGGTAATTCCTATTACTTCTAGCTCTGGTGAATTTAAAGCCAGAAGGATTGCCAAAGAATCATCAATTCCTGGGTCACAATCAATTATTACTTTTCTTTTTTCCATTTTTTATCCTCCTTGATTTGTGGTCGAGGAGAACTACACATCTTTTTTCCACTTTCAAAAAGGTGTGTCTAAGGGTATTAATTATATACTGCCACTATATAATTCCTTAGTTTTTTATACTTGGAGTTCTCGAACAAGTACAGATGTTAAATTCTAATTTTAGGCTATTTATTATAGACTATAAAAAAACTTCAAACATCTGATTTAATAACTATAAAATAAATTTTATAGTATAAAAGAATTTATTATATTTTAATGTATTTTATTAAAGTTTGTTTAAAGTTATGAACTAACTTTAACAAAATGTGGCACGTTTAAACCGATTATTATTATACAACAATACCGCAAATATTACAATTAATAACTCTAACTTATTATCTATAAAAATATATTAACTTATATTATTAATAGTTTACTAACAGCATAAAAAAATAGTTTATTGACAACATTAAAATTTAAACATATAATAACAGTGTAAATTAAGTTAACACTGTTAAGTTATGAGGTGATTATATGAGTATTAAAGAAAGACGTAAAAATGAAAAAGCAGAAATGAAGAAAAAAATTATTGATGCTAGCATCGAAATTATCAATCAATATGGATATGAAAATTTATCGATAAGAAAAATTGCTACAAAAATAGAGTATTCTCCAACTACAATTTATCTTTACTACAAAGACAAAGCAGAGATTATCAGTGATATGACCAATAAGCTTTATAACACAATAGAAAGTAACACTATTGACCTTATGCATAATTCTTCTTCTCTACCAATAGATATACAAATTATAAAAATTATGACTAGCTTTATAAAAACTCTCTCTAGTGAACCAGAGATGTCAAAAGCCATTATGCATAGTAAAATGAATTTTATATTTGCATCTGAAAATATAAATAGTACACCTAGTAATAATGGTATAAAAATGCTCGATGAACTCCTTTCCATTGGGATTAAGCAAGGAATATTTAAGCAAGATGTAGATAAAACCTCATGGATGCTTATAAGTGCGCTATTAGGATTCGTTTTATGTATTGTAGAAAATCAATTGTATTCTTTACATAATTTTTCTCAGATTATAGACAATTTCTTAGAAATTTTAGTGGGAGGACTTTATAATGAAAACTCAAAACGAAGTTACTAATAAGAAGAAAAAATCTTTAAAAATTTTAAAAATATCAGTGGTTCTATGTTTTGTATTTGTATTTATTATTATTTTAATTGCAAGTAACTTAAAACCAGAAAAGTTAGTGGTGAAAAATATAAATCTCGCTAACGTAAAAAATGGCATTTATACTGGAAGCGCTGATAATAAACTAGTAAAAGCTACTGTATCTGTTGAAGTTAATAATGGTAGAATCCAAAATATTAATATACTAAAACATGACAATCTTTTAGGTAAACCTGCTGAAAAGATTATAACAAATATTATTGAGCAACAGTCTTTAAATGTAGATGCTATAAGTTCTGCAACTTATAGCAGTGATACTATACGAAAAGCTGTAGAAAATGCTTTAAGAAAAGGAGAATAATTATGAATACTATTATTATATATTCAAGTAAATATGGTTGTACAAAAGACTGTGCGAATATACTAAAAAATAAACTATCGGATAATGTCACTATTGTTGATATTAACAATAAGAATATTAAAATTGAATTATCAAAATTTGATAAAATTATTATTGGAAGCTCTATATATGTTGGTTCAGTTTCAAAAAAAATCCGTATATTATGTAACGATAACATAGAATTATTAAACAAAAAACAAGTTGGTATCTTCCTTTGTTGTGGCTTTTCTGAACAAGCAGACAAATATTTAAAATCAAACTTTCCATCATCTTTATTAGAAAGTGCAAAGGCGATTGGAATTTTTGGTAGTGAAGCTCGATTAGAAAAAATGAAATTTTTAGATAAACTTATTATGAAATCTGTTACAAAAGGTAATTATGACAGTTTTAGAATATCACAGGATAATATAGACGATTTTTTAAGAAATTTTAATAGCTAAAATAAAATTACTTATCTCTATAATAAACTCTTTTTATTTATAAGTAATATTGCCAAAAATAGTCTTTAATCTTTACCAAAATTTTATTATTCTTAGTGAAATCTAATGAAATTAGTACTTAACATATATTTTATTCATTATAATAAAAAAGGAGCTTATCTCTATTTTGAGACAGCTCCTTTTTATAATATCTAATTTAAAACTACTATTTCAAACATTGTCACATATTTAAACTATAAACTTATTAAAATCAATTCATATTAGTTTAAAATGTAATCATTCTTATTCAAATTCCTTTACAGAACTCTTATTTATTTTGACACTTTAAAACATCTTCCCTATTTTTTCTTAAATTTTATAATAATAGTCCTATTAACGCAAATACTATAAAAAGAGTTTAACTTTATCCATTAAATAAATTTAAATCAAAAATATATAGAAATGGAAGGAGAATAATTTATGATAAAACTAATTGGTATATTAATAGTTGTAATTGGATTTATACTTAAAATCGACACATTGTTTACTGTATTATTAGCAGGAGTAGCAACTGGAATTGTTGCAGGATTAGATTTTAATCAAATCTTTACAGTTTTAGGGGACTCTTTTGTTTCAAATAGAGGCGTATCATTATTTATATTGACATTGCCAGTAATCGGTGTATTAGAAAGATATGGTCTAAAACAAAGAGCTGTTTCTTTAATAGAAAAATTAAAAAGACTCACAACAGGAAAAGTACTTACTATATACATGATAGCTAGACAAATAGCTGGTGCTCTATCAATCAGAATGAGTGGACATCCTCAATTTGTAAGACCACTTGTTAATCCTATGGCACAAGCTGCTGGTTTAAGTAATAGTGATGAACTAAAAGAATCGGATGAAGAAGCCATAAAAGCATTATCTGCTGCATCAGAAAACTATGGAAACTTTTATGGTCAAAACCTATTTGCAGGTAGTAGTGGAGTATTACTTATAGCCTCTACTCTTACTCAATTTGGATATAATGTAACTGGAATTAATATTGTAAAAGCTAGTATTATTATGGCAGTAATAGCACTTGTAGTAGCTACAATCCAGTTTACCTTATATGATAAAAAGTTAAATAAGAGTCATAAAAAATAGATTTATTTAGGAGGAATAGAAATGCAAAATTTTATAAATATATCATTAGAAATTTTTTACGCATTAATGGGGTTTTTAATGATTGTCATAGCATATAAGTCTTTTACTACTATAAGTAACAATAAAAAATATGGTACATCATTATTTTGGATACTTATATCACTGCCATTCATATTTGGTAGATTGATTCCAGCTAATATAATCGGAATAATACTAATATTATCTAGTTTATTGACACTTTCTAAACAAGTTGTATTTGCAAAGTATGAAGAACCAGATGAGAATTTTGGAAAAGAACATGCAGATAAACTTAAAAACAAAATATTTATACCATCATTAATATTAGCATTTGCTGCGGTAATTGTAGCTATGAGCCTTTCTAATTTTGATAATTCTTCACAGTTTGCAATAGGTGTAGGTTCAATAATTGCATTAATATCAGCTCTTATAATAACCAAATCAAAACCTGCTACATCAGTTCAAGATGGTTCAAGATTACTTCAACAAATGGGACCTGCTAGTATGCTACCACAACTTCTAGTTGCATTAGGAGCTTTATTTACTCAGGCTGGAGTTGGTGAAGTTATTTCAAACATGATATCTGGAGTAGTTCCTGCTGATAATAGATTATTTGGCGTTATAGCGTATGTATTAGGGATGGTTATATTTACCATGATAATGGGAAATGCATTTGCTGCATTTTCAGTCATAACGGCAGGAATTGGAATTCCTTTTGTATTGTCACAAGGTGGAAATCCTGCTATAATTGGAGCATTAGCATTAACAGCAGGATACTGTGGAACTTTACTTACTCCAATGGCTGCTAATTTTAACATCGTTCCAGCAGCCTTACTAGAATGTAAAAATGATTATATTGTTATAAAGTATCAAACCCCAGTTGCTTTGGTATTAATTATAGCCCATATATTAGTAATGTACTTTTTAGGATTTTAATATAATTAGGAGGTAAAATAATGAAAATTTTGTTAACAGGATTTGACCCATTTGGTGGAGAACCAATAAACCCAGCACAAGAAGCAGTTGAAAGGGTCAATGATAATATAAATAGTGCAGAAATTATAAAAATAACTATACCAACAGTTAGGACAAAATCGGTTGAAGCTATAGATAAAGCTATTCAAGAACACAATCCAGATATAGTAATATCAGTTGGACAAGCTGGAGGTAGATTTCATATTACACCTGAGAGAGTTGCTATAAATATAGATGATTTTAGAATAAAAGATAATGAAGGTAATCAGGTTATAGATACTGTTATAAAAGAAGATGGTGAACCTGCATATTTTTCAAAATTACCTGTAAAAGCCATGGTAAAACATATGAATGAAAATAAAATTCCAGCTAGTGTTTCAAACACTGCGGGTACATTTGTTTGTAATCACGTAATGTATGGAATTCTTTATATGATAGACAAGAAATATCCTAATATAAAGGGGGGATTTATACACATCCCATATATGACTTCACAAATAATAAATAAAAAGAATACACCATTTATGTCTTTAGAAGAAATAGTCAAAGGTTTAGAATTGGCTATAGAAGCTTGTATTATATACAAAGAAGATATAAAGGAAATTGGTGGTGAAATTTCATAATAATTTTTTAAGTATTTTTATAAGTTACAAATAAGAATTATTTAAATATAGACTGTGAATAAATCATTTAAACGATTTTACTCACAGTCTTTTTATTATATGTACAGATACAAAGTTAAGGTCTATTCTTCTCTCCCCACTCACACATTGCATCTAAAATTGGAATCAGAGATTTTCCCCTTTCTGATAAACTATATTCTACCTTAGGAGGTATTTGAGGATATTCAGTACGAATAATCAAGTTATCTGCTTCTAATTCTTTTAAAGATAAACTCAAAGTTTTATAGGAAATAGTATTTATATAACGCTTTAATGCATTATATCTGACAACCTCAAATTCTACAAGACAGTAAAGAATTATCATTTTATATTTGCCACTAATCAGTGAAAGTGTATAACTAAATCCCGTTTCACTTAAATCTGTATTTGAGATACAATCTATACCCATATATTACACTCTCCTTTTGGTTAGTATTGAACAAAAATGTGCGTACTTGTTTTTAGAATAATTTATAATAAAATTATAGTGTAAGAGTAATTGAAAGTCAATTTGATAATAGGAGGTATTTTATATGGTTAAAAAAAGACATGCAGAAATATCTCTTAGAAAGTCTATTAAATAAAGTTTACTGGAGGAAATTTATAATGAAAGTTTTATTGATAAACGGTAGCCCAAACCAATATGGATGTACTTATACAGCATTAAATGAGATTACTAAAGTATTGAATAAACACGATATTGAAACAGAAATATTGTATTTAGGCAAAAAAGCAATACCAGGATGTACTAGTTGCTCATCCTGTTTTGAAACTGGAAAATGTATTTGGAATGATAAAGTTAATGAATTGGTTGAAGAGCTTGATAACATTGATGGTATTATTGTTGGTTCTCCTGTTTATTTTTCCAGTGCAAGTGGTCAACTAACTTCATTTCTTGACCGTCTGTTTTTCATAGCTGGAAGTCGCATGGCTACAAAACTTGGTGCTTCAATTGTATCCTGTAGACGTGGTGGTGCTAGTGCAACATTTGACCAACTAAATAAATATTTTTCAATTAGCAACATGCCTATTGTGTCATCACAGTATTGGAACCAAGTACATGGATTTACGCCAGAGGATGTTATGAAGGATGAAGAAGGATTACAAACTATGCGAACTCTAGGAGAAAATATGGCATGGCTTCTTAAGTGTATCTCAGCTGGTAAAGAAGCTGGAATTAAAGAACCACAATATGAAGAGAAAATTATGACTAATTTTATAAAATAAATAACAAAAATAATATAGAATTAGTTAAATAAAAGTATTAATTTATAAATAAAATAATCATATATTAAGATGAAAAACAACAAAACAGAGGTATTAAATTTTTATATTAAACCTCTGTTTTATCATTCCACTAATAACCAAACCACACACTCTATCATATACTTATAAATAAATTACAATGCTACTTTCTAAGTTGTTTAAATACATTAAATAGTACTTGCAATTGAAAGCCCATTTATTAAGTATATTCCTAAGATATACAATATATATATATGGATTGGATAGTATAAATAAAAAAAATATTTTAAGCTCTTCCCCTTCTCTCCATTGTAAAGTAACATTAAAGGTAGAGAAGCAACCATCATCCATTGGTAATTTTGTAAAATAGAATTTTTTAAACTATAATCCCCATTTGCCATTGCTACAAATATAAATATACACATTAAAACATAATAAATACTTAAACTAAATTTTTTGCCTCTACACAAATAAAAAATAATCCCCAGTATAATCCAAATTGGCCCACCTTCTACTAAAAATGGTACTGGTACCAAAATCATAAAGAAAGTAATAACCTTATTAGCAGCTTTAAAAAGTAAAGTTACTGTAAATATTCCTAAAATTACAGGAATAATTATCATCAATAATCCTATAATAAGATATTTTTCTTCTTTTTCTTTTCTAAATTTCTTTATAAACTCTATTGCTTGTAAATAAATTGCTATTAAAAATAATGTTGAAAAAATATTATTTATAATTATAGCTCCTTCTGGATGTGGAAATACATTATTAATTATTTGATTTCCTATCGCCATAATAACAGACCACAAATACAATCTACTTATATATTTTTTTCTGTTACTAGTATAACAAAATCCTTCAACTGCCATAAATATAAACAGTGGTGCTGATATTCTACCTATCCAATGAAACCAAATTGGTATTTGCATTGTTTGTGGAATGAATGCTGCTATATGGTCAAATGTCATAAATATTAATGCTAGTATCTTAATAGTAAACCCACTTATCCCATTTTTAAAAAAATCCATATCCTATCTCCTAATTTTGATTTATTTCTATGATAATTTCTGTTCCTACTCCAACTTTACTACTTACATAAATCTTCCCTTTATGAATCTCTATTATTTCTTTAGAAATAGCCATCCCAAGACCTGAACCTTTATGCAACTCTCCTGTATTAGTACCTCTATAGTATCTTTCAAAAATATGTTTCAAATCACTTTTATTTATTCCAACCCCACTATCTTTTATTATAATTTCTATATTATCTTTTTTTGCAATTTCTACCTTTATCAAAGTTTCCTCGTTATTGTGAACTATTGAATTAAATATAAAATTGGTTATAGCTCTTCTAAATAAGATTGAATCTACGCTTACTTCAATTAAATCTTCATCACTTTCAAACTCAATATTCCTATTTCTATATCTATTGTCATTTAAAATATCCACTATTATATTTCTAACTAAACTGACTAAATTTATTTTTTTCTTGTTCAAAGCTATAGTATTATTTTTTAATCGGGTAGATAAATTTAAATCATCAACCAAATCTTTTATATACTTAGACTTATTATATATAATTTCTGTATACTCTTGTAACTCATCTTCTGCAATCTCATAATCTTTGTCATTGATTATTTCTGCATACCCTTGTATAGATGCTAGAGGTGTTTTTATATCGTGTGTTATATTTGTCAGCCATTCCTCTCTCAATTCTTCATTTTCTTTTCTCTCATCTTCATTTATTCTTAAAGTATCAGCTAACATATTTATATTTTTAAAAACTTCTTCATATATACCTCTATCCTTAATATATAAGCTATAATTTCCATTAGCCATAGTCTCAATACTCCATAGTACACTTGATATTGGTTTTGTAAGTTTTCTACTAAATAAGTATCCTACACCTAAAGCAGCCACACCATCAATTACCAACGTTATAATGATAATTTTATTTAAAGTTTCTTTAATATTATTTTTTGAATAAGTTAAAATTATTCTTGATATATCTCTACTAGGTATACCAATTATTATGTTTAGATGTTTTTTGTTTAAATATTTTTCTAAGACAAAATTAACATACTCTGTTTCTATATACTTGTAATTATTGACCATTTGAAATGGTGTATATTTTTTTGGAGCATCCTTTGGTACATTTATTCCATACACTTCTTCTCCTGAATCATTTAAAACCTGTAGCCAAGAATTTGATTTTTCTAATTTATCAATCCCAATTTTGGATAGTTTAAGTTGCTCATCTTTTTCGTATAACTCTTTTTCAAAAGAACGTACAAATTCTTCAGGATTATTTTTAGAATCTACAACTTTAAAAAAATTATCATTTGAAATCACATACAATATAGACATTATATTTATAATGACTACTGATATAACTACAAATACGATTGTAAGTATAAAGTTTCTGGTAATCTTCCATTTCATGTTCTAATCTTCCTTTACTGCTAATTTATATCCAAGACCTTTTATTGTCAGAATATATTCAGGTTTTGAAGGATTATCCTCTAGTTTTTCCCTAATTTTTCTTATATGAACCATTATAGTATTGTCAAATCCAACATAATCTTCTCCCCATACTTTATCCCATAGTCTTTCTTTACTTATAATTTGATTTTGATTGTTTGCAAATAAAGATAATATTTTTAGTTCCTTTGCAGATAATCCTATAGGATTTCCATCTTTTATAAGTTCTGCCCTACTTTCATTTAATTTATATGGACCAAATGATATAATTTTTTCTTTATTATTATCTAAATCTGTACTTTCATTTTGAACCTCGTTAAAGTAACTCAACCTTCTCAAATGAGCTTTAACCCTAAAAGCTACTTCCTTAGGGCTAAAAGGTTTTGTGACATAATCATCTCCTCCAATCGCTAGTCCAAGTAATTTGTCTAATTCTTCAGTTTTAGCTGATAAAAACATTATTGGAGAATTAGAGATTTTTCTTATTTCTTTGCAAATATCATAACCTTCACCATCTGGTAACATAATATCCAATATAATTAAATCAGGATTAATATTTTTAAATACTTCTAATCCTTCTTTTCTAGTTTTTGCCGTATATATGTTATTAAGACCTTCTTTTTTTAAGACAGTTTCCAAAAGCTTTAATATTTCTACCTCATCATCTATTATCAAAATACTATTTTCCATAAACAACCTCCTATGACAATTTACCTATATATTAGCATATATTTTATCTAAAATTCATATATCTTATTTTAAACTAAACTAAGATATAAATAAAATCACTATTATTTTTAGTTAAAATTTTTTACTTGATGTAAAATTTTTATATGTTATTTTAGTTAATAATACCATTAATATAATTGAGATTGCTATAGAGAAGCCTATCAAGACACTTGGTACGTTATATCTAACAATTTGTTGACTCATCATAATCCAATTTGGAGTTACTGACATAAATTTTATAGCTTCATCTGGTATAAATCCTACACTAAAATATGGAATTGCCATTCTGAACCTCCCATGACTAAAGTCACAGGGTTCC